>JAGVLX010000079.1 GCA_020054065.1 Parachlamydiales bacterium
AAAAACGGTATTGCATGCAGGGTAAGCCCCATCTATATGTGGATGATTTAAAATCTAAAGTTGGAATCTGTCTTGTTGTGGGCGGAAGCGGTTTCTTGGGCAGCCACTTAGTGCAGGCCTTAATCCAAAACAATTGCTCCGTACGCATCATCAGTCATATTTCTGTAGACCATCTCGATCCCCGCGTGCAGGTGATGGTAGGGGATATCTGCGATCCCGATTTTGTTTTAGAAGCGTGCAAGGGAGTCGATACGGTATTTCACCTTGCATCGGTTATCGCAACTAGCCGCCTCATGCCCAAAAGCGCAAAAGAACAGATTTATAGCGTGAATATTAGGGGGACTGAAAACGTGATTCGCGCCTGTCAAGAATCGGAAGTCAATCGACTTATCTACACCAGCACAAATAATGTCGTCTTTGACCGTGAAATTGTTCAAGGGGATGAGACACTCTCTTATGCAGAACAGATCATTGATCTATATACAGAAACGAAGATCGAGGCGGAGAAAAAAATTGTGGCTGCGAATAGCGAGTCTCTTTTAACCTGTGCGATTCGCCCTGGCGGAATTTATGGTCCTGGAGATAATTGCATGCTTAAACGCTTTGTAGAGGCTTTAAAAAAAGGGACTCTGAGGTTTACGCTTGGCTGTGCTCACACCCTAGGAGATTGTGTATACATTGATAATCTTGTCTATGCTCATCTATTAGCGGCACGTCAGTTAAAGAAAGAGGCCAGTGCCGTGGCTGGACAAGTGTATTTTATTAGCGACGGAGTGCCAGCTAACTACTTTGAATTTTTAAAACCGTTAATTCTTGGACTGGGCTATCCCTATCCTAAACGATCGATTCCCTATCCACTGGCCTATTTTTTGGGTTTTATTTCGGAACTCCTTTACTGGTTGTTTCATACCTCAGAACCACAGCTTACTAGAATGTCGGCTAAAAAGGTTTGCGTTACCAATTATTTCAGCATTGAAAAAGCCAAGCACGAGTTGGGGTATGAACCTTTAGTTTCACAATCGGAAGGAGTTCAACAGTCATTAGAATATTGTAAGGTATTGTTAGAAAAGACAAACGTCGTCAAAAGACCTCATATCGGCTGGTGGATCAGCATCCTCGGCGGAATGACTACCTTGGGTATTGTCGCATTCAACGAATCCGCCCACCATTTCTTTTCCACTTACATCCTCTCTGGCATCCCCATGGCCTATTTCCAAATGATTTTTTATACTGCTGTGCTGATCCATATTGTCGAAGCGATCTACTCCCTGCGGTTAACACGGCTTCATCACCTAAAAGACGTGTCTATCGGATGGTTTTTTCAGACACTCTTACTTGGATTCGCTTCCTTGCGTTTGCTTTTAAAAGAGATTAAAAACGCATGACAGAAAGCGAGCTATATCATTCCTTACTGCTTCTCATGTTTATCTTGTGCCCCATCGTGGCATTTTTGCTGTTCTATATTAAGGCGCCTTACGGAAGATATGTTCAGCGTTCTTGGGGAGCTGGCATCACTGTAAGATCCGGATGGATCGTCATGGAGATGGTCGCCCTGCTCAGTTTTGATGCGGCTTTTCTCACCGGAACTCCTGATCTTGTCGCATGGATTTTTTTTATTCTATGGAATATCCATTATGGTTATCGGGGTTTGATTTATCCATTGCGATTACCTAATCAAACAAAGCAAATCCCGGTTCTGATCGTTGCGTCTGGAACCCTCTTTAATATGATTAATGGCTACCTAAATGGCCGTTTTTTGTCTGTTTTTGGTGCAGGGTATAGTTTAGATTGGCTAACGACAATTCCATTCTTGCTGGGTATAGCGCTATTCTTTACCGGCTTTTTGACCAATGTACAGTCAGATACAATTCTTTTGAGCCTGCGCCGAGCAGACAAGAGCGCCTATCAAATCCCCCGGGGATTTTTATTTAACTATGTTTCTTGCCCCAACTATTTAGGAGAAGTTGTGGAGTGGTTTGGCTGGGCGATGGCAACCTGGTCTCTGCCAGGCTTAGCGTTCGCTTTATTCACGGCGGCAAACCTGATGCCGCGCGCCTATTCTCACCACCACTGGTATCAGCAAACGTTTCAAGAGTATCCCAAAGACCGCAAGGCGATCGTTCCGTTTATTTTCTAACTTCAATCGATTGATTGAGTTCAAGAAAGTTAATGATGGCTTTCGAAAATTCTTCTGGAGCTTCGTTCATTAGAATATGGGTTCCATTCTTAAATTGGATGAGCCATGCGCCAGGAATCGTTGTAGCAAGCGTCTTCGAACTTTCTACTCCGACGACAGTGTCTGCTGTTCCTACGACGATCATGACAGGATTTGTCACTTGAGACAGCTTATCCAAGGGTGATTTCCAGGCAGATGAAGCTGCAAATTGTCTTTTCGCAATGAGATGATTGGGTAGTCGATCTTTAACCGTTTTCGCTAGTTCGCTGCCATCCGTCGTGGTTGCATAAAGAACGACTTTATGAAATCTATTAGGATAACGAAGTAATAACTCTTGTGCAATCACGCCGCCCATAGAGGCTCCTAACAGATGCACTTTATCTCGTTTAAGCGCATCAAGGAGAGCCATCACATCTTCGGCGAAGAGTTTAGTCGTGAATTCCTCGTCATTTGCGGTCGTATAGCCCATCCCGCGATTGTCCATCAAGATCAACTGATAGTGCTCAGACAGGGCATCCACAAACGTGTTGGGCCACCGCTCCATCGTATTAGCGATCCCCATGATCATAAGCAAGGGTTCGCCCGATCCAATAAGTTTATATCCAATTTCTACCTCATTGGCTGGAACTTGATAGATGGGGTTTCCCTGACGATCTTCTGCGGCTTTCTTTCCGATGGGTTGTATGCATTGCATTGTTAAATCTCCCAAAACGCATTTACTATACTGAACTGGGGATTTAATCATATCTCTGGGAGATTGACAAAATGTCAATAAATAGACACAATGTGTTAAAACATTGTCAAAATGAGGCAGCGATGAGCAATCAAAAAATTTTTGAACGGTATATCCAGATTGCTGAGGTGCTGGGGAAGCTATTCCCCAACATGCTTGAAGTTGTCGTACACGATTTTAAGGATTTAGACCATTCGGTGATTCACATCGTCAATGGCCACATATCCGGAAGGAAAGTGGGTGATGCTGCCAGTGAACTTGGCATCCGACGCTTGCTTGAAAAAGAAGCGATTCCGGATGTCTTAGTCAACTACATCAATCGTAACGCGCGCGGTCAAAAATTTAAATCGGCTTCCATAGCAATCCGCGACGATAAGGGTAAAATGATCGGAGCATTCTGTTTCAATGTGGACCTGTCCCATTTCGAACAATTTCAATCATTTTTAGATCACTTCATACGCTGTGAAACGAATATGATAGTGGGTGCAAATGACATTAACGATAAACAGATTTCGCATGTGGACGAGTTGCAACATGAAATCAATCAATGCCTTCTCCAAACCGGATTAAGTTCTGTCCAATTGACCTACAAAGATAAGCAAGCCATTGTAAGCCGCCTGAATCAACAAGGATTCTTTAATAAGCGCGGGGCCATTTCAGCCATCGCGACTTCCCTCCAGCTAACCCGACAGAGCATCTACAACTATCTTGAATTGGCTAAAAACAAAAAATAATCGTATGGGACTTTCACTAAACCATTTCGTCGAAGCTAAACGTCGAATTTCACGCTATCTGGAGCCTTCTCCGATGGTTAAAAGCGATGCATTGCAAAAACTACTTGATTATGATGGGACAATCTATCTCAAACTGGATTGTGAACAGCCAACCGGCAGTTTTAAAGTGCGCGGCGCCTTTAACGTTCTACAACAATTGAATCCTGAAACAGAACATGTGGTAGCGTTCTCCAGCGGAAACTTTGCTCTCGCCTTGGCATATGCGTCATCCAAGCTAAATAAGAAAGCTACGGTCGTGATGCCCCAAAACGCGCCACGCAAAAAAATAGAAGGAACACTCAAACTCGGCGCTGAAATTGTTTTCTGTGGAGAGCGGCATGAAGATGGAGAAATCCTCGTTAAGGAACTCGCGGAAAATAAAGGATACACACGCCTTCACCCATTCAACAATTATCAGACGATTGCCGGCCAAGGTACAGCCGCGATCGAAGTTCTTCAATCGAATCCGCATGTAAGACATTTTTTTTGTCCGGTTGGCGGAGGTGGACTTTTAAGCGGCTGTGCGTGGGTAATAAAGAATCATGATTCACACATTCAAGTGCGCGCGGTTGAACCCATCGGTGCGGATGACTTTTGTCATTCGTTTAAAGCGCGTCAACACATGACCTTCGAGAAAACAAATACGATTGCCGATGGGCTGCGCTCGACGTCGGTGGGGACATTAAATTATCCGATTTTGATGTCGACGGTTGATCATGCACTAGCGGTTTCGGAAGAGCATATTATTGAAGCGATGCGCTTGCTTTGGGAGCATCATGATCTCGTGATCGAGCCTTCAGGCGCGGTTGCGTTAGCGGGATTTTTAGCGTCGTGCCAACAATTAAGCGGAGAAGTCGTGATCTTGATCACGGGCAAAAACGTCGATTTACATCACTTTAATCAATGGATAGGAGTTCATCATGATTGATAAAATTAATCTTAAAGAAAAACTCAGTAAATTTTCAGATCATTGGCATCCCCGGATTGTGGGCGAATTGAATGGCCAGCATGTCAAGTTAGCCAAGATGCATGGAGAATTTGTTTGGCATAGCCACGATACCGAAGATGAGTTGTTTTTGGTTGTCAAAGGGCGTCTCTTAATGCGCTTTAGGGATCAAGATGTCTGGCTCGAGGAAGGGGAGATGATCATTGTCCCTGCCAGGGTGGAACATCAGCCAGTAGCCGAACAGGAAGTTCATATCCTGCTCTTTGAACCTGTCTCAACGGTTAACACCGGAAACGTGAATGATGAGAAAACCAAAACCCACCTCGAGCACATATAAAACATCCACCACAGTGACACAGAGAATTTGTGATCGAGCGAAGCGAGATCCTTGGAGTCCCGTACATTAATAATGATGAACAAATAATGAAGGCGGCGCATAGCGCACGCACTCCAGGGATCTCGCTTCGCTCGATCAAATACAATTACATCATTTGTTTATTTTTATCTGTCTATGCGACGACCTGGTCTTTTATCTTATGGATTCGTATAGTGATGGCTTAGGGTGCGTGTATGATATTCGGACTGATCGATATGAAAACGTGGAGCCGTAAGGAGTATTTTGATCATTACTTCAACAAGGTCAATTGTTCTTATAGCCTCACCACAAATTTAGACATCACGCGTCTACATCGATTGCTGAAAGCAAAAGAATTAAAGCTTTACCCTGTTCTGATCTATCTCACTACTTTTGTGGTCAACAAACACACTGAATTTCGAACAGCCTTGAATGAAGAGGGAAAGCTTGGGGTTTTCGAATCGATGTCTCCATGTTACACGGTGTTTCAGCCAGAATCTGAAACATTCACAAGTGTGTGGACCCCCTATGATCCTGATTTTCCGGCCTTTTATCAAGAATGCCTGAATGACATTAAGGCTTATGGCCAGTCGAAAAATTTCATGGCGAAACCGAATGCTCCAGACAATCTTGTTAACTTCTCCAGCATTCCGTGGGTGACATTTACCGGTTTTAATTTAAATCTACCACGTGCCACCAACTATTTGCTGCCAATCTTCACGACTGGAAAATATGTAACTCAAAACGATCAACTTCTTCTTCCCATCGCTATCCAAGTTCATCATGCTGTTTGCGATGGCTATCACGTAGCGCGCTTTGTAAATGAATTGCAAGGAGCCATTCATCAATTTGAAATCTGAAATAACTTGGCAAACTCCTGGTGGGTAATGGAGTAATTAAATCCGGTATCATGAGTTTGAATGCTGCCATACGCCTTCTTGTTGTACATAGGCACCTTCTGCAGCGGAATAAAACACACCATTGAATAACGACCTGTGCGAGCTGTTTTTTCGGTGGCAACTACCCGATGGTATAATGCTTTCAATTTTCCTTCAGACATCAATTGCAGTTGAACCGCGGGGATGATCACCGTTTGCTTTTCATCTACCGGCATGGGCTTCCAGATGCGTTCGTTGATGCAATAATATTGCAGCCCTTCATCGCTTTCATAAAGATGTAAGGTAAATCCGCCCTTATCGGCATGCGGCGCGGCGATTTCAGCTCCGTCGCTTTGATTTTCAAAATAGTGGAGGTACCGCAAGATCCAGTATTGCTTGCCCTGTTTAACTTCTTCTAATAGTCCTTTAACTCCGTACTCCTCTTCGACGGTTTGGGCGAATTGCAGGACTAAGGGTTCCATTCGATCCAGCAGAATTTTGGCATCGTTCAGAAAGGGAAAAGAGCGTTGATTGGCAATGGCGGCCAAGCGTTCATACTGGATGAGTGTGACGTGGAAATTTTCTTTGAGATCTTTTTTTGATCCTTTCTCCTCCTTTAGCTCGTAACCAGCGCCATCCCCATGTTTATCTTCAATAAAATTGAATGCGAGCTTCTCTTCGCGCGGCAAGCGACAGAATTCCATCCACGAATGCACCGCTCTATCGACTGCGCTCCGTAAAGGATTGGGGTAATCGACATTGATCAGACCTAGTTCTTTTAATTCGGTCAAAGTTGTATCCATATGTTTCACTTCATTTGTACGGTTAGGTTAGATTTAATGGCTTCTTTAATGTGTAACAACTGATCGAGAGTGAGTTCAAAGGTGCGATCATAAGGAGCGTAATTTTTTCCCCAGCGCTTATCCTCAAAAGTGATCCCATTAAATTCACGTCTCTCTTTGTAGCGGGGGATGAGATGCACATGCAAATGGTTGTAGACGTTTCCCATCGACGCGTAGTTCATGAGGTCGGGTTGAAAGAGCGTTTTCAGGGCTTGATTCAGTGTTTGTCCGATTGAAAAAAACTCTTCTCGTTCATCCCGGGTCATTGCGATAAAATCGATGGCATCCGGACGTTTCGCCACCAAACAGGTGCGGCCGAGGTAGCACTGGTATTCATTAAGATAGAGGTTCCAATACTCGTATTCTTTAATTTTAAGTTTTTCAAAATCTATCTTCATCTTGTCCTCAATGAGCTTAGAAATTAAAGTATAATCGTTAATTATGCAATAAATGAAAAATGAGGAAATTAAATGAAAGATTTACGTGTGATCATCATCCATGGCAACAGTGGGGGAAAACCTACCGATAATTGGATTCCTTATGTAAAAGAGCAGCTTGAAAAAAAAGGTTTTAATGTGGTGGCTCCGCAATTTCCCGATAACCACATTGCCCGCGCGTCCTATTGGCTGCCATTTTTAAAAAATGAGTTAAAAGCGGATGGCAATACAATCATTGTCGGACATTCGTCAGGTGCGATCGCCGCAATGCGATTTGCCGAGGAGAACCCTCTCTATGGCAGCGTCCTTGTCGGCGGTTATCATAGTGATTTGGGGATAGAGAATGAAAAGATAAGTGGATATTTTGATAAGCCATGGAATTGGGAGGCGATCAAGAAGAATCAAAACTGGATCATTGAATTTTCCTCTAGTGACGATCCCTGGATACCCATTGAAGAAGCTAGATATGTGCATGAAAAATTAGCTACCGAATACCACGAATTCAACAATCAGGGACATTTTGGAGGCGATTATTACAAACCTGAATTTCCTGAGTTGGTGGCAGCAATATTGAATAAGTTTGAAAAATAGCACAGCACAGATAATTAAAATAATTAACCACAGAGATCACAGAGGCACAGATGAAATAACAAAGATGACCAGGATAACCAGGATACAGGAAAAGATAAAGATGGGATCCCATGAAATTTATGCTAATCATAATCTTGTCTCCTATCCTGGTTATCCTGGTCATCTTGTTTTACTATTGTTTTTTCTCTGTGTCTCTGTGGTTAATTATTTAAATGTAAGCTTTTTATGAAAGTGCGTGCCTTTTGGGATCAAATATGTCATTGTAAATAAAAAAATTTAACTTGGAGGAGTATGAAGAAGCTATCGCTATTTCTTGGCATATTAACACTTGTAGGCGGACACCTAGCAGCCGAAACCATTACCAATAAAGATGGTTCAATGGTTCAGATTAATAAAGATGGATCAAAACTCATCAAAAACGCAGATGGATCTTCTGTAGAAGTCAAACCTGACGGATCGAAGATCATCAAAACAGCTGAAGGCGGGATCGTGTATGAAAACGCTGACGGCTCGAAACTCATTCAGAACAAAGATGGTTCATCCGTGGAAGTGAAGAAGGATGGAACCAAGATCATCAAAAATGCTGACGGTAGCACAGTTAAAAAATATCCAGATGGAAGAAAAGAGATTTTTACTAAAGACGGAACAAAAATCGAAACGACTGAATAACTATTCATCAACAATAATACAGTCAATTTGCCAACAGCCACCCAGGGCTTTGTAGAGGGCAATGTAATGCAGCAGCAAGTTTATACGGCTGGCTACATAGGCATTTTCCGCTTCAATGACGCTGCGAGTGGCTGTTAACACATCGAAATTATTCTTTATGCCCAATTGATGCAGCTCGCGCGTGAACTGTAACACTTGCTTTTGGCTAGAGTAAGCTGTTTCAAGATGTTGGTTATGTTGCCACTCGGCATGAAATTGAGCGATTGCATTTTCGCTTTCTTCTAACGCATTCAACACACTTTTTTGGTATTCGTATAACGCGATTTGGGTTTGGATTTTGTTGTACTTAATATCTTGTACAATCAGGGTACTGTTAAAGACCGGTATGATCACTTGCGGACCAGCGACCCAAGTGCCGCTCGCGGGAGTAAACAATGTACCCGCTTTGGTGCTGATTTCTCCGGCAAATCCCACTAAAGAGAATCGCGGAAACAACGCAGCGACTGCGCTGCCTACCCGTTCGGTTGCTGCTTCCAACTTCCGTTCCGCTCTGCGGATATCTGGACGGCGCCGCAGCAGTTCAGACGGTAATCCAATGGGTTTGCATGGTGGCAAGCAGGGAAGGTCGCCTGGAACAGCCAGTTCGCAAAATAGATCTCCAGGAGGATAGGCCAACAAAATCGATAAACGATGAATGGAACGTGTGATCGAAAATTCGATCAGCGCCCTTTGTCCTTCTAAATTGCTTAATTGACTTTGGGCTTGAGCGTAATCCATCTCGCTGATAAGTCCGCTGCCCAGGAGCTGTTTTGAGAGTTCAGTCGATTCCTTTTGCGACTGGATATTATTTTCAAGCAGGCGTAATAGATGTTGGTTACCGCGCAGTTCCATGTAGTTTTTAGCGATTTCAGCAGACAAAGTAATCCACGCATCGCACAATTCTTCTTCTGTGGCTCCCAACTCTGCGTAAGCAGCGCGGATTTCGTGCCGTTTCAATCCAAAAAGATCAATCTCCCATTCCGCATCGAATCCGACTTCAAAAAAATCAACGTCTCTTTGGACATTGTTCGGATCAACCGGCACAGCGAGTCCGATGAGGCCATTAACTAATGCATCTTTACTGTAATACACATGGTCGTAATTAGAGGAGAAGTCTACATGCGGCAGCAACTTCGATTGGCTGCCTTTCACTTCAACTCTGGCAGCCAATACTCTTGCCAAGGCGATGTGAAGATCCAAATTTTGG
>JAGVLX010000032.1 GCA_020054065.1 Parachlamydiales bacterium
AGATGGACCGTATCGGTGCCGACTTCTTCGACGCCGTTAAAACGATGCGTGAAAAACTGCATGCCAACGCGATCCCCATCCAATGCCCCATCGGCGCAGAATCGGAATTCAAAGGGATGGTCGACCTCGTGCGGATGCGCGCACTCTACTTCCACGATGAAACCCTCGGCGCAGACTGGGAAGAAGCAGATATCCCAGCCGACCTGCTCGAGAAGTGTAAAGAAATGCGCACGCACCTGCTTGAAGAGCTCGCCACATTCGAAGATAACGAAGAGTTCATGACCAAAGTGTTGGAAAACCCAGATGCGATTCCTGAACAAGAGATCATCGCATCGATCCGCAAAGGGGTCGTTAAAGGGAAATTCAACCCAGTTCTGTGCGGTTCGGCATTTAAGAACAAAGGCGTTCAACAGTTGTTGGATGCAGTTGTTAACTTCTTGCCTTCTCCGTTAGACCGCGGTCAAGTGCGCGCACACGAACTTGATTCCGATAAAGACTTCTTCGTTCAACCGGATGATAACGCACCGTTCTCCGCATTGGCGTTCAAAATTATGAGCGACCCCTACGTCGGACGTTTGACCTTCATCCGTATCTATAGTGGTACATTGAAAAAAGGGATGACCTTGTTGAATACCAACAAAGATTCTCGCGAACGGATTTCACGCCTGCTCGAAATGCATGCGAATCAACGTAAAGAACGGGAAGAGTTCTATGCCGGCGACATCGCCGCTTGCGTCGGATTAAGATCAGCCAGCACCGGGGATACCCTCTGCTCGCCTGACCACCCGCTGCTTCTTGAGAAAATGGAATTCCCAGAACCGGTGATTTCGATGGCGATCGAGCCAAAGTCGAAAGGGGACCGCGAAAAACTCGCCCAAGCCCTCTCCTCCCTGTCTGAAGAAGATCCAACCTTCCGCGTCAGCACCAACGAAGAAACTGGACAAACGATCATTGCGGGGATGGGCGAACTCCACTTGGAGATCCTCCACGACCGCATGAAGCGCGAGTTCAACGTCGAAGCCAACGTCGGTAAACCGCAAGTGTCGTATAAAGAAACGATCACTACCCCAGGCACCAGCCAAACCAAATTGGTCAAACAGTCTGGCGGCCGCGGTCAATACGCGCACGTCGAAATCGAGATCGAGCCGAACGAACGGGGCAAAGGAAACGAAGTCGTCAGCAAAATCGTTGGCGGTGTCATCCCAAGAGAATACATCCCTGCTGTCATCAAAGGGATCGAAGAAGGGTTGACCACAGGCGTTCTTGCTGGGTATCCACTCATCGACACCAAAGTGGCGATCGTGTTCGGTTCCTACCACGATGTCGACTCCAGCGAACTGGCGTTTAAAATTTGCGGATCGATGGCAATCAAAGATGCGGCTAAAAAATCGAAGCCGATCTTGCTAGAACCGATCATGAAAGTGGACGTCAACACCCCCGAAGCTTCGGTCGGTGACGTCATCGGCGACCTTAACCGCAGACGCGGTAAAATCGTCGGACAAGATGCTCACAAAGGGTTCGCCATTGTTCACGCTGAAGTTCCCCTCGGGGAAATGTTCGGCTACTCGACCCAACTACGCTCGCTCACCTCCGGCAGAGCTTCCTACGTCATGGAGCCAAGCCACTTCGAGCGCGTCCCTACAAAAGTTCAGGAAGAAATCGTTAAGAAATAAGGTTAAATTATTATGGCAAAAACAGATAAACAACAGCCGAAGAAAGCTAGGCAAAAGATCCGTATCCGCCTCAAAGGGTACGATCAACGCCTCCTCGACCGCTCCACCGCGGACATCGTAGAGACAGCTAAACGCACCGGTGCCGGCGTAGCAGGACCCATCCCACTACCCACCCGTCGCGAAATCTTCACGGTTCTCCGCTCGCCAAACGTCGACAAGAAGTCGCGCGAACAGTTCGAGATCCGCACCCACAAACGGCTCATCGATATCCTCGACCCAACAGGAAAGACTATCGACCAGCTCAAGATGCTCACCCTCCCAGCAGGCGTCGACATCAAAATCAAAGCCGCATAGTTTGTTGGAAAGGGTTGGGGAGCGCTATGCGCCTCCCCAAACCCCTCCGCACCAAGGGGCCACTGGCCCCTTGGATCCCCTCAATTGTTGCATTTAGTATAGGTTTCGATAGCGCACGCAGTGCGCTTTTGGAGTGCGGCAACTTGTTGCCGCTTTTTATAGCGCGACTTGTCGCGCGTAGTGTATAACGAACTTTTTCATTACGCGTAACCAGTTACGCTAAACAAAGCGGCAACAAGTTGCCGCACTCCAAATTTAATTTAAATCTCGCTGTGTTCGATCAAAATACCCTATCTCAAGATCTGCAGGACCGGCAATTTTATAGCCCAACCTAAAGGGTCGGGAAATTGGCACATAAAAAATTTCGAGGGCTATAAGCCCGGCGCTATTTCAATGCCTTTTTAATTTTGGCGCCAATGCCTATCAATCGTTCTTTCGGCTCATTGGCATAAACAAAACGCACATACTTCACGGCTTGATCACCCCATCCAAACATGGGCGTAGAAGCAATTTTGCTTTTTTCAAAAAGACGTTGAGAGAGTTCCTGCGAACTCATACCCAATTGCGACGCATCCATTAACAATGACCATCCCGCATGCGGGGGCATGACTGGCAGATCTTTTAATTCGTGCATAAGCACGTCGCGCCGCTCTTGCCAGATCGCTAACGCTTCTTTCAGACCGTCTTTCTCTTGAGCATTGAGGGCTGCAGCAACACCGGCCATGCTAATGCCGGTCTGACACACTACATTTGAAATGCTGACCAATCCAATATCGTTCATGATCGCTTGCGGTCCTACAACCCAACCAATGCGCCAGCCAATCATGCGCAACTCTTTCGATGCGGCCCCTACGGTGATGGTCCGTTCGCGCATATCAGGCAAAGTGGCTGGATGAATGATCGGACGATTATCATAAATGATCCGTTCCAACGCGGCATCATAAAGCAACCACGCATCGGTTTTTTTGCAGAGCTCTGCAACGGCATCCCACTCCTGTTGATTAAAGGAAATCCCACTCGGAAATCCCGGACTCATGACTACCATTTTGGTTTTCGTGGATCCGGCTTTCTTTAAGGCTTCCAAATCTAGACGCCACCCATTCGAGGAGGGAATGAGAGGCACAAATTTGGTGATTCCGCCTGCGATCCGAATGCGGTTGATAATCCCCGCGTACACGGGATCGGTCACAATTACTTCATCGCCAGGTTCAATTAAAGCAAGTAGACAATTTAGGATTCCAGACATGCCGCCAGCAGTAATGATGCATTCAGATCGCCAATCGTATGGGAGTCCATTGATCCGCGAAATGCGGTTGATGACTGCCTGTCGCAAAACATCCTGTCCAAAAAAGGGGAGGTAACTATTATTTTCATCTTTTCCAATCCCCTGACGCGTTGCCTCAAGGGCAATGGCGGGTGGCGGAATATCGGTATCCATGTTCTCTAGGCGTAACATTTCGGGGTCTTGGGCGGCATCCGCCGCATTCCCCATCCTGTCGACCCCTATTCCTGGAACATTTTCAAGTCTTGATACTTTTTTACAGCGCGGCATATAATACTCCTAAAATAGATCTATTTTGAGGTATTTTATGGAAAATAATCAATTGAAAGGTTCCGCACAGCGCATTCAGGACCTATTGCATCAACACCATTTGGGATTGAAGGTGATTGAATTCAAGGAAACGACAAAAACCTCACAAGATGCGGCCAACGCCATCGGCTGCGAGGTGGGTCAAATTGCCAAAACATTGATCTTTAAAGGAAAAAATTCTCACAAACCGTATTGCATTATTGCCAGCGGCAAGAACCGAGTCGATGAAAAGAAGATTGTGCATTTGATTGGCGAAGAGATCGAAAAACCCGATGCCGAATTTGTGCTTAAACACACATCGTTTGCCATTGGAGGAATCCCTCCGATCGGATTCGAATTTGAGAATAAACCTTTGGTGGATGAAGATCTGTTAACCTATACCGAACTTTGGGCTGCAGCAGGCACCCCTAATTCAGTCTTTAGGATTACCCCTAAAGATTTGCTGCACATTACACATGGCACTGTCGCCACCGTTAAAAAATCTTAGTCATGACTTTTTTCGATTAAAGATCTTACAAATTTATTTTTGGTTAGATTAAATATTCGAACAAGTTGCGTCGAAAAATATTTATAGGCTTCTTTACTTCTAGACGTGGCCTGTAAAAAATTCGGTGGGTAGGTGATGATATCTTCTGAATCGATAGAAATGACCGTGACATTTTTTAAAGATACATTCGTTTGGTTCAAACGATAAAGAACAACGTGTGTATTATTAGAGAAAGTTACATAAATTCTTTTTTGCTCATTAATTCCTGATTCAGAGCTTAAAGGCCCATAATAATGTTGATCATAAAATGTAGCGATTGACGTCAGCTCGTCTTGAGTTGTGGATTGTTCGATCAGTTTCCATTTTACACTATTCTCAAAACCAAAGCGAAGAGCCTTTTCTATTCCAAAATATAAACTAAATTCGTCTGGTTTAAGTTCTTCTAATACATTTCGATATCGATTGATTTGTCCGTTGTAGGGATCCCATCCTACGCGAGCGGCATGGGGTGGAAATAAAATAATATCCTCGCAAAATCTTAAAAGTGCCCATAGAGCTTGAGAACGACACCATCCACCCGAACATACAGGATATATAACATCGCCTATACTAAAAGAAAAAGATTGGGTTGTATCTGACAAACTTGAAATGGTTTCAAGAGTACCACCCTTACAAATAAAATTTTGTAAACAACTTCGTGCATTTGTTGTCTGATTTTTTTCTAAATGGTCGTCAACTTTTAATGACATAGATTAGCAATTTTATATCAATTTCTAGTTACGACTTTTGGCAGCCATGGGAACGACACAATCCACACATGAATGATTTTCGAAATGCACTTTAATTATTGCTGACTTACGGTTTTTTGGTTTTGGTCTGACCACAATATCAATGTCTTGTCCAAGATTATTTAATAGATGAAATAATCTTTCGACAGAAAATCCTTCAAGTTTACGTTTCAGCAATGCCGATACTTTGGGTTGATTTATTCCCATGATTTTTGCGGCTTGAACTTGAGTCATTTTTTTTTTCTTAATAATTTGTTCAATTTCCCAAACCAATTTGGCTTTGGTAAATTCTTCTTCTGGTGCATTTATTTCAAGATCAGCAAAAATATTTCCACTGCTTAATTCAAATTCTAGTTTTTCAGTGGTCTTTTGTTTTTTTTTATTCATTACGTGCACCTCGGCCAAATCGATCAATATTATACAAACTCTTGGCTTCTTTAAGCCTTTGCAGTACTAAATCCATATCCTGTTTTGTTGTCTTTTTGCCAGTTTTGGATTTTTTTTGAAAGGCATGCAGCACCAAAACAATCTCTTTAAATTGTACAGTATAAACGGTCCTATATGTGCCCTGAGCATCATCATGGACAATTTCTATAACTTTCGCGCCTGTAAATCCATGCAAAGATTTTGCATTTTTATGTTTTCCGCCGGATTGGGCAATAAACAAAGCATGACCCATCTCTTTACGTACATCGCTTGGAAACTTCAGAAGATCTTTCTTGCTTGAGCCAATCCAGTAGAGCGGTTTCACAAATCTCTCGTTTTCTAACTTTAATTATCCCAGTTTAGGGATAATTCTGTCAACTGATTCCAAGGGAGCGATAGCAAGCGCAGGGCTAGGTATGTGAATCCAAAAAATATTGAGGACTGTAAGTCCGGCACAAAAAACTTTGCTTAGCATGCGCATAGCGCTGCGCTCGATCAAATAAACTTTTATGGTTAAAACTTCACTGAGAAGGAAAAATCTTAAACTCACTAATAGACTGAATCACTTGTCTCCCTTTCGAAAAGTCTTGATCTTTGGTAAGCTCATTGGGGATGGCTACAGCGATCATGCCGGCTCCAGCTGCCGCTTCAATTCCGGCTTCGGTATCTTCAAAAACTAAGCAATACTGAGGCTCAATCCCTAATCGTTTGGCAGCTTCCTGATAAAGATATGGCTTCGGTTTGTTCTTGCCTTCAGGATCCTTATAGGCATCCAAATCGTCCGATCCTGAAATAATCAAATCAAAAGCATTTTCCAATCCCACCTGCTTCAAGTTAATCAGAATTTCAGGATGGGAAGCGGAAGAGGCTAATCCCATTTTAATCCCATATCGATCCTTCTGGGCTGACAACTGTGTTGCAAACGCAACCGTTTCAGGCAACGGTGGGACGCCTTGAGCTTGCAACAGGTGATACTCCTGTTTGCGTTTTTGAAGCACCTCTTCAGGAATCGGGATTTGTTTCATCTGGCTTAACCGTTCGACGATCTTTTTCGAGCTATAGCCCACAACCTGTTTATATTCCTCAATCGACAAGTCGATGTGGATAGTCGCTAACGCTTTTTTCCAGGCTTGAAATTTAAGAAATTCCGTATCGACTAGCACCCCATCGCAATCAAAGATGACCGCTTTGATTTCATGCGATAGGGGAGTGGATAAATGGGCAAACAAGGGGAATCCTTTGAAAATGATCAAAAGAAAGGTTAGTGAGTTAAGAAATTTAGTAATCTAATTACTCTCGTAATGGGGATCGCGGTCGACGACATATAACTCAATCAAGGCCATCACGCCGAGGATGATGAAGAAAAAGAAGATGTAATCGGGAATCAGGAAATGATAAGTCAGGCCTAACAAAACCATCAACTGCAAGAACGTGGTGATCTTGCCGCACCATATGGCACGCAATTTATACTTCGATAGGGTGCCGGTAAAGGTCAGGTAAGCGCCAAAAATAATAATCGCAAAATCACGGCACAACATTGTGGCGGCTTTCCATAACTGAATCCGATTTTCAGTAAATAAGATCCCCAGGGTAAAAATGACAAAAAATTTGTCCATCAAGGGATCCAGCAACGTTCCTAATCTAGACTTCCAACGGTAACGGCGCGCTAAATAGCCATCCAATACATCGGTCATCAAGGCCAGAACAATCGCAAGCCCGCGGTAGTTTGGATTCTCTTGCAGGAACACCAATGCCAAAGGAATACGGCATAAGGATAAGATATTTGGCAGATTGAACATAAGGCAACATTCTAACGTTTTGAATGGTTAGTTGCGAGCAGAAACCTTACGGTGATGCAACCACCACCAAGTCAACCCTCCTGCGACGGCCAGAGTTAGAACGATTCCAATAATCCAATGCTCAAATTTCCGGAAATAATGCAGCAGTAGCTCCCAGTTTTCTCCAAAATAAAACCCCAAAAAGAAGAAAAATAAAGTGGAGATAAAACAAGCAAACAGGTCCCGTTCAAGAAATTTTTTAAACGGCATGTGAATCAACCCTGCTGTGATCAGCATGGCATGCCGTATGCCTCCGGGGACAAAGCGGAATCCAATAAAAACCCACATCCCATAGTGGTCATAAAGCCACCGGGTCGTTTCCACTCGCTTCAAAGTCAATATCCGGTTAAACCAATGAATTTGGAACACACGCGGACCTAAAAATCGACCTACCCAGTAGGTGATAAATGCGGATAAGACACTGCCAATATACACCCAAATAAAAATGCGCAAAGAATGCTCGGGAACGCAACGGCTGGCAAGGACGCCCCCTGCCATAATC
>JAGVLX010000064.1 GCA_020054065.1 Parachlamydiales bacterium
AGACATCCAGGTCACACAGGACATTCACGACTAAAATTTTTCCTGTTTGTCTTGATCATTTATGAGGTTGGGGTTTCAATCTCCATAGGGGTACCTCCAGCAGGTCTGTGCAATTCAATCGAATCCGCCATCGCATCCCGGCGATGTTGAAAAATTGTACTGCCACGCAACGTTTCTCCCGCTAACTTTTCAGAAGGACTGTAACGACGGTCATCATCCTCCGGAGTTCCCACTGTAATCTGAAGCAACTGGGAAACCTCTTCTTCAGTTCCTTCTTGAACAAAATTGGTTTGACCAACCGGAGAGGCCTCCCATTCCTTTTTTTCTTCTTCACTTTCTTCCGCCACAGGTGTCGCAGCACTCGGAGCTATTTGCCCCATGACTCTTTGAAGCATCATTGCTTCTGGGCTTACCCCTCCCTTCTTTTTTAAAAATTGGCTCGGACGTACCAACTCTTCCTTCTCCACGACACTTCTTGGTTCAGCTGCGTCACCTTCTTTTTTTTCAACTTTTTTTAATGTTACCCGTTGACTGAGCCGTTCCTTAAGCTGATCCAAAGTGGATTTTAACTCAGCTTCTTTCCGCTTCAGTTCGGCTTCATCAATATTGACGGGAGCCGAGTGCGCCCTGGTCATTCCTTTTGGGCTTGACCCATTCTGAATGGCAATCGGTGCCGAACGAGCTACCTCTGTAGCAGAGGGACTTGGAACCGGTCTAGGATAGCTTCTTGACGTCGTTTTGGGAGGAGCTGGCGGCGGTGGGGGAGGCGGAGTTAGGTTCTTCACAGGAGTCGTCAACGCTTTTAATTTTTCATCTTCTTGTGCGACAAGTTCGGCATATTTTTCACGCATCTGCGTTAGCAATTTGGTTTTTAAATCTAAAGCAGGAACCCAGCTATCAAGGGCTTCCAGGCCCGCAAAAATTTTTGCAGAATACTCTCGAATCTCTTTGACGATTTTAATCATCGGTTCTGCATGTTGCGGAAACACCGATTTTAAACGCAGGACTTTGACTGCAAGGTTATAAGTTTCCAACATCTCCGTCATTGTCGTGTCAACTAAGCTATAGACTTTATCTTTGTTTGCGGCTCTGGTAAACCCCCACTCTAAATATCCTTTGGTATAAAAATGTTGTTGTTCGTCGATGCCAACGGCTGGATTGGAGGCCTTGGTAATCGATCCCAAAAATTTAAAATTTAAAAGATGGTGCGAGTAACGTTCCGTTCTTTTTGTGATCTCATTGACCAACTCAGATTGATTGGGCATAACTAATACTGGCGCTCGACCAGTCAAGATGGGAGCACTCACGGGTGAAACTGCTGCGGATACGTCTGACATACAACTCCTCCATAGTTACAACGGCTTTTTGTTCACCCTACCATAGCCCTATATTTTGAAAAATAGCTTTACACGATTAAAAGAGAGGCGATAATCTACCTCGTTGAGGATCAAGGAGCGTTTGTGAAATTAACAATTAAATTGCTATTGCTGCTGCTTTGCGTTTACCAGGGTTTAATCGGCCTGGAAAAAGTTTTCGATCAACCTGCCGCTCAACAACTTCCCACCGCCTACCAGGGACGATATCGTCCCCTTGCGTCAACCGCCGAGGCCTGGGCGGCTGCCAATGGATTGCCCCGCGCGGGCTCATTCGTCGAAATGGCCTGGCGCTCCCATTTCACTCCTACGCTATATAATGTACCGGATCCGTTGATCGCCCTTCCGCTGAAGCGCCCTGCTGGTCAGTGGGTTTCCCTTAAAACCTTGCTGAACCATGCCGACAATTTTACGCCCTTTAGCGACTCTGCCTTTTCTCACCTGAAAAATACTTATATTCAATTGAATCAAGCTGTCGCACAAAACCAGCCGGAGCGCATCCTTCTGCTGACATCTGAGTTAAGTCAACAACTGACCAAGCAGTATCAAGCGCTTTCGGGCCAGGTCATCGAACCCACGTTAACCGATCCTCTTTTCTACCCGACATCCGGCCAACTTTATGTGGAATGGATCTATGTCCACTACCCATGGAATGCCTTAACCTTGGTTCTCTATGCATTCGCTTTAATCAGTTTTCTCTTCAGCTTCACGTTGCAAAGCGGTTTTCTTACCCGCAGCGGAATCGCTCTAGCTCTCATCGCGTTTCTTCTTCACACGGCGTTGCTTAGCATGCGCATCTATATTCTAGAAAGGGCGCCTGTTTCCAATATGCATGAAACAGTGATCTATGTCCCTTGGATCGCCATGCTCTTAGGGGGCAGCTTGGCACTATTTTCCAAACAAACCTTTATCTTATTCGCCTCATCTCTAATCGCTTTCGTTTTACTGCTTCTCTTACGGTTAACCCAGCCCGCCGTCCACTTGGAAAATGTTCAGGCTGTGTTAAATTCACAGTATTGGCTCGTCATCCATGTCCTTATGATTGTCGCCAGCTATGGGGCGTTCATTCTTGCGGGAATCTTAGGACATGCCCTTATTCTGCAAACGCTTTGGCAGGCCAAGCACTCCCCCATGCTTGGCAACCTGATGGTTCAATCGATTTATATCGGGACAGCTTTAATCATTCCCGGTACGATCTTAGGGGGAGTCTGGGCCGCAGAGAGCTGGGGCCGCTTCTGGGACTGGGATCCCAAAGAATCATGGGCATTTATCTCTAGCTGCGTCTATTTGGCATTTATTCACGCCTACCGTTTCCATAAAATCGACCAGTATGGACTGGCCTGCGGCTCGATCATTGGCTTGCTGGCCATCAGTTTTACGTGGTATGGCGTCAATTTTATTTTAGGAACAGGGCTCCATAGCTATGGATTTGGATCGGGAGGCGAACTCTTCTACTATCTGTTTGTCACCCTTGAACTCCTATTCGTCGGAATTGCTCTCTATTGCCAAAAATCTCGTATTTTGACATAACCAGTAATGGATTTTTTCGGAACTATTCTACGGCAACCGTTTATTTTGTTTTAACTAATTAAATTTTAAATGATTATTTCGGAGGCTGTGTTTATGAATCCCTTCAATTTTTTGACCCGCTTATTTCTCCGTCTTCGTTACCCTGTCTCCCTTCCGGAAGAGATCGCTAGCGCACTGGGGATTCATCTTTCGAATTCGGTCCGTTTTGACGAACTGTTGCGGCAGTTGTGTAGTCCCTCATGTAAACCCACCAAGCTGGCTCGGTTCATGCCACGGGACAAGGCTGAAGCGGCATTTGGGTCAGCCCGCCGCCGCGAGCGGTTTCAAAGAAACACTCTCTGTTCGTACTATTTTACGGAAGGATGGCTGGAGTTTGTCCTTCAGTTCGATGACCAATCCCGCCTTAGAAGAATCTATCTTCAACATAAACGGATCCACAGCGACCGTGGGATAGAGATCCCTCTCAGATAAACCTTTAGACATAACCGGTGGTGTGGTATGATTTACCTTCAATCTAACCGCACAAAACAGTATGTCTTTACCGCAACAAAAATATCGCGAAATGGTCTTTCAAATGTTATACAGCTTGGACATTGGACAGGCTAAAGATGACGATTTGATCGACTTGCTCATGAAGGAGCTGAACGTCACCAAGAAATCGGCTCGCGACGCGCTCGACCGTACACGAGAGATCTTTAAAAACTTGCCCCAAATCGATCCTGTCATCGAAGAAACTGCATCGGAATACGCGTTTGACCGCATTCAAACAGTCGAACGAAACGTATTGCGGCTCGGAGTGTTCGAAATGCTTTATGACGATCAGATTCCTCCCAAAGTTGCCATCGCCGAAGCGATCCGCATCGCACGGAAGTTCGGAACGCCGGAATCCTCCCACTTTATCAACGCCATCTTAGATGCCATTTACAAGAAATCGCAACCAAAGGAATAGAGATGGCTGCTCTTCCTCCATTTGTGACCACACAAAAATGGCTTAAAGAGCTTTGCACCTTTGGCATCGGCGGTCCAGCAAAATATTTTACCACCGTCCAATCGATCGACGATCTTCGACACGCATTGGAATGGGCATCCCAACATAAAATCCCTACCTTCATTTTGGGCAAAGGATCGAATTGCTTATTTGACGATCGCGGCTTTGATGGCTTAGTGATCCACAATAAAATCGCGTTTCTGGAAACACCGCAGCCTGGATGCTTTTATGCGGGTGCCGGATATAGCTACTCCCTGCTGGGCTCGCAAACGGCCCGTCAAGGATATACTGGATTGGAATTCGCTTCCGGGATTCCGTGCAGCGTCGGCGGAGCGGTCTTTATGAATGCCGGAGCCAATGGGCGCGAAACCTGTGATTCTCTCGTGGAAGTTGAGTATATCCATCCTGATGGCCATTTGGAAACCTATCCCCGCGACAGACTCACCTTTGCTTACCGGAGTTCTCCCTTTCAACAAATGCACGGGGTCATCGTCGCTGCCCTGTTTCAATTGGAGAAGGGTGATGACGCGCGTAAAAAACAGATAGAGATTATTACGAAACGTAAGAGCAGCCAGCCCTTGCAGGAGATGTCCGCTGGATGCATCTTCAGAAATCCGGAGCAGGCGCCGGCCGGAAAATTGATCGATGAGTGGGGGTTGAAAGGGCTTGCGGTTGGGGATGCATGCGTATCGGACATCCATGGCAACTTCATTGTGAATAAAGGATCTGCCAGCGCCGAAGATGTGAAGCAACTCATCCAGCTCATCAAACACAAGATCAAAGAACAGACAGGCGTCGCACTAGAAAGCGAAGTACGCTTCATCCCCTACCAGCCAGAGACCACGCATGACTGAATTCCGTGCAGATATCCACTGCCACTCTAATTGTTCCGACGGATCTGCGTCTCCGGTGGAACTCGTCCGTTTAGCCCATCAAATGGGTTTATCAGGATTGTCCATCACCGACCATGATACTGTTCAAGCTTATAAGTCAGCTATTCCGGAAGCAGAAAAATTGCAGATCAAACTCTTGCCGGGAGTCGAATTTTCAGCCGTCCACCGGGACATCAGCATCCATGTGCTAGCTTATGCCTTCCACTTAGACAACCGCTGGATCAACGAGTTCTGCGCGCGCCATCAAACGCGCCGCACAGAACGCAATTTGGCCATTTTAGAAATGTTAAGCAAACACGGCATGCCCGTCTCTGAAGATGAACTGCATCGCGCGGCCCAATTGATCACCAATCCTCATCGCACGGTCGGACGCCCCCATATTGCTTTAGCGATGGTGGCTAAGAAGTATGTCAATTCCGTCCAGGATGCTTTTAAAAAATATCTGGGCGAAGGAAAAATGTGCTATGTGCCCGGAAAACATTTCACCGTCGAAGAAACATTGGACATCATCCATGCCGCCAAT
>JAGVLX010000049.1 GCA_020054065.1 Parachlamydiales bacterium
CGTGTGCTCTTCCGATCTTTAAATAGAGGGCGGTAGCCAGGAATCGCGCGGATCAAATCCACACATTCTTTGTGGGCTGCATGCACATCTTTGATTGTTGTCATTTCATTTGGATTGGCGATCGGGCCCTTCGCTTGCTCTTCTAAAGAGTTAACCCGTCCATCCCAAAACAATTTCTTCAGGTAGGCGGCATTAATGACGGTTGGAGCATTCCGTGTTCCATGCCGCCCCTCGATCCCTTCGGAAATCGGTTTGCGATCGGTAAACGCGTCGTGGACGGTATGGCAGGTGGCGCAGGCGATGGTCCCATTGGAAGAGAGCCGTTTATCGAAGTAAAGCAAGCGGCCTAGCTCAGCCTTTTCCTTAGAGTAAGGATTGTCTTTGGGCCAGGGGATTGGGGGGAGCCCAAGCGGGATCGCCAGTGGAGGAAGGTCGGCGACATCTTCATCAAATTCAGCCTTTGTCAGCGTGGTGTGTTGGATATAGAAATAACTGAGCAGGGCGGCAATTCCAATGACACCTAACGTGGCAATGATCAGTTTTTTCATATAAACCAATTGAATCGTGATGGTTCTTGTCTAATAACTGTATATATTTTATTTTAAACAAAATAAACAAGGAGATGTTTATGAAAAAATGGATCCCGTTAATTGCGGCGTTTGCGCTCTTTGGAACATTACCTTTATCCGCTGAGTATCAAGCGAAAGATTACAGTGCTTTAATTGGTCATGTTGCTGGGCTGGATGATGAGCTTCTTAAAATGCACTTTAAGTTGTACCAAGGTTATGTCACCAATGCGAACTCATTATTGAAGAAAATCCAAGAGCTCAATGAAAAAGGGCAAAGCAAAACTCCAGAATATGCGGGCCTGAAACGGATGTTGGGCTGGGAATTTGATGGAATGCTTTTGCATGAATATTACTTTGAAAATCTTGGAAAGACCGATCCTTTGCCAAAGGACTCTCCGTTAATGAAACGGATCGAACAAGATTTTGGGAGCTATGAGGCGTGGAAAGCGGACTTTGTCTCCACCGGGGCTATACGCGGTATTGGCTGGGTCGTCGCCTATATTGATCCTAAGCAAGGGCGCTTGATCAATCAGTGGATCAACGAGCATGATGTGGGACATTTAGCTGGCGGCACACCGTTGTTAATCATGGATGTGTTTGAACATGCGTACATCACTCAATTCGCGTTAGACCGTCCGAAGTATATTGAGGTGTTTTTTAACAACATCAATTGGAATAAGGTTGCTGAACGGTATACAGCTGTTTCCAAAAGCGAGAATAAATAAAGAAAATTTGGAGTGCTGTAACTTGTTACCGCGCTCCAAATTTATATTAAAACGGATGATCCGGGTGATTTTTAGTGAGCGTTTCGATTTCTGAATAACAACTGTTGATATGCGAACAAATATCTTTTGCATTAGGGTTTCTATCTGGCCGGAGCTCTAATGTGATTTTGCGATACGCTTTCCTAACCTCTTCAAATGTTTCTGCAGTCGATCCACACATATTATTAAACTTCCGGAGCAGTTCTTTAAAACGTGTTAAATCTCTTTGAAGTGCATACTCTGAATTCAACGGGTGGCTATCTCCAATTCTTTTTTCTTCTTTAAAAAACTCTTCAAGTGTCATCTCAAAATTGAAAACTTGCTTGAGCACAGGCTTGAAATCTTCAATATGATACTTACAATGACAGGCAAAATTAATCATTCTCGTCATCGGGCGTAATTTTTCAATCAACGAGGCAACATACCCCCCATCGTCCGCGTTTGCGACATGCGGATCAATGGCTGATAGGCGAATGCTTGCGTCTGCAAGAAGTTTGCACAGGGCAAGGTCTTCTGAATAAAAAGGTGTCATTTTGAAAGAGGGGACCAATTTTTCTATTCCACTGACCTCTAAACGTGCTCGGTTAACGAGCAGGCGAAGGAATGTAGCGGCCTCTTCTTTAAGTTCATAGAAAGGTTGTGCACATTTTGCGTGAATACTGAGGTGAAGTTGGTGAAGTAACCGAGTTTTTAACAGGGCATTTTCTGTATTTAATGTCTCGTTGAAGGAGAGATGAAACGTGCCATATTGGATTTTTAGAAACCAAGCCGCTAGTGTATTTCCCCTAGTCATTGACTCTAAAATTCCCAAAGCCGCATGCACATTGTCTACAGGTCCGTTAAAACGGGCTGAATCTTTATAGTTTTCGATGTCTCTTATCAATTTTGTGAGATCGATGCGGACGATACCATCCCCTGATAAAGACATGAGAAATTGCCTTAGGGCAGTGAGCAGTTCTTCTAAGTCTTCTAAAGAATAAGATTTATAATGTTGTGTAGTTAGGTTGATGATTTGTCGTGGAGTGTAATCGTCCCAATTCGCTGCATCCACTTCCTCAACATAAAGCGATTCGGTCTCTTTCTTATTCTTATTTTTTACCACTTCCATCCATTCTGCTGCCGATAAGACCGGAATGGCAGCTCGATTCTCCTGAACTTTTTTTCTTACCTCACGCGCCTTTTCAGCGGTTGATCGATAATCGACTCCTAAATGTTCAATATGAGAGAATATGTAAACAAAGTTGTCTAGCTGTTGGAGTCTTTCTTGTGATTTGTATGCAGGTAAACATCTTTCAGAAATAGAGATGATCTCCTCAGCAGATAACTTACGCCAATGCGCATGGCTTTCATCCAATTTGGTAAATGCTACAGCGCATGTGCGTTCATCGATGCAAAAGTAGGTTGAACCGACATGAACATAAGGATCAATCGCGACGCCACTGCCATAAAGGTCATCAGATGCTGCATCAAATGCGTCGAGGGCTTGGGTCCATTGTGCTGGGTTAATTCCATCTAGATTGAGTTTCGCGGGTTCCATAAAACATTCCTTGTAAAAAATTGGTTTATAATTATATTATTATAAGTAAATTAAGTCAATTAACAACTTTATTAGTCAGTTTTAAAAATCACCTTATGAACAATTCGACCTCTCTCCAAGATGCTGTCACCCAGCGCCGCACCTTTGCCATCATTAGCCACCCCGATGCCGGGAAAACCACGCTGACTGAAAAACTCCTGCTCTATTCTGGTATGATTCTGACTGCCGGAATGGTCAAGGGGCGCAAAGGACGAAAATCGGCCACTTCCGACTGGATGGCGATGGAGCAAGAGCGGGGGATTTCGATTACCTCGTCTGCCATGCAGTTTGCTTATAAAGACACCATTATCAATGTCCTGGACACTCCAGGCCACGAAGATTTTTCGGAGGATACCTACCGCACGTTGACTGCTGCTGATTGCGCCATCATGGTGATTGATGCATCCAAAGGGGTGGAGAAACAAACTCGCAAACTTTTTGAAGTATGCCGGCTGAGGCAAATCCCTGTGTTGACCTTGATCAACAAAATGGATATGCCGGGTCGGGATCCTCTGGAACTGATGCATGAAGTCGAGAATGTGCTGCAAATCCACTCTTCAGCCCTGAACTGGCCGATCGGCGCAGGGAAAGATTTTCAAGGAGTTGTGGACCGCACCACTAATGAGTGCATCTTTTTCACGAAAACATCGGTCGGCGGCGCCCAAAAAGCGGAGATCAGCCGTTTCCCCAGAAATAGTCCGGAAGTGAAAGCCAAGATTGGTGCAGAAGAGTATGAGAAGCTCACACAGGAATTGGATTTATTGGAAATTGCCGGCAATCCCTACTCGCAAGACGATTTTTTAGCTGGAAAAGTGACTCCGGTGTTCTTTGCTTCAGCGTTGACCAATTTCGGGATCGAGCCGTTTTTCGATGCGTTTATTCATTTAGCTCCTTGTCCACATATGCGATTAGCAAACAAATTTGATGGGACTGAAATTGAAATCGACCCGGTCAAGCAGCCGTTCAGCGGGTATGTCTTCAAATTGCAAGCCAACATGGACCGGCGCCATCGCGACAGCATGGCTTTTATCCGGATCTGTTCTGGACGCTTTGACCGTGACCTCATTGTCAAACATTCGCGTCTAGGTAAAGAAGTGCGCTTATCACGGCCGCACGGCATGGTGGCAGGGGAGCGTACAACTCTGGATGTGGCCTATCCAGGTGATATTATTGGGGTGATCAACCCCTCGTTGTTTGCGATCGGCGATACGATTTCAATGACAGGCGGATTCAACTTCAAACCGTTGCCGCAATTCCAACCCGAAATTTTTGCGAAGCTTTACCCAAAAGATGTCGGTAAGCGGAAAGCGTTTGACAAAGGGGTGCTGCAGCTGATCGAAGAGGGTGCCATTCAAATGTTAAAGGCATACCAGGGACAGGAATTGATTTTCGCGGCAGTAGGGCAGCTTCAGTTTGAAGTGATGCAATACCGTTTGAAGGATGAGTATGGAGTAGAAACCGTGCTGACGCCATTGCCTTACCAATGCAGCGCGTGGGTAAGAGGGGATATGAAAACGTTCTCTAAGCCTAGCAATGCTTTAATTGTCGAGGATCGGCAGGGGAATCCGATGGTGCTTTTCTCTAGCCAATGGGAAAAACAGTATTGCGCGAATCAAAATCCCAAACATGAACTTGTAGATGTGATGGTATAAGATGGATCGAGTAGCTAGAACTTGCTTGGATGCAGTCGTATATAAAGCGGTTCCTTTTATTGGGCGATGGACGGGCGCCTTTTTGCACTATACAGTGGGAAAGGTCATTCACGCCGCGGTCTGCACTCTTTCGCCAAAACATGGTGTCAGGCCTGATTCTTATATCGCTAATCTAAGGCGTGTTTTTGGGCTGATGTCTGAATCTTTGTATATTAGAACATGGAAAATCAACTGTTTTGCCAAACGCATTCAAATAGACGTTGAAGCTAGGCATTATTTAACGCACCTGGATCAAATCGGCAAGCTTGCCCAGAATAATAGCTTGGCGTGGCAACCAGATGTTGCAGAAGGGATGAAACGCTTTATTAGGTGGGTTTTGCATGCGCCGAAGACGCTTAATCATCTAGCAGAATTAGATCTTTCAGTGTATTCACGCTGCGATGGCGATCTGACTTATGCCCACCGCATGCTTAAGAGGGCGCTGAGTTTTGCCGATTATCAAGTGTATGAAAAATATGCAGATAAGTTGAAAAATTTAAACGCGAAATTGGGCCAACCGCTGGCTGAAGATGAGAAGCTAACGCTTGCAGACGTGAATATCGTGGCTTCTGCCCAGTTCATGATCGATTTTTTAAAGGCATTGAAAAGTAAAGGGATTGATGATTTAGACGGCATCATTGAACGCTGGGAAAGCATTGCTGGAACTTATCAAAGCGAGGGCATTGAACAGCTCAAGAAAGCGTGCCTCAGCAGCCGGGCTTCGGGCACCATTTTCATTGGCGATTGGGATTTTTACAACATCAGCTTTGGTAACTCTTTAGAATGTAGCAACCTGGTGAATCAGCTCTATACCGGCCGCATTTGCCATGCGGGGGTCTTCGTCGAAAAAGAAGGTAAATCGTTCTCATCCCATATTAATTTTGGAACAAACAGTCACGCGCTCACCCCTAATTTAAATCTGTTAAGGATCGCTTATCTTCCAAGTGTCGTTCTGGATATCACCTCGCTTTTACCTAAAGCCGCCGCAGCCCATCATCAAGAGCTCAGCGCCTGTTTTACCAGTGCCTTTGCACGACTAGCCAGTGAAGAGCACAAGGAAATCAAGATAAGCACCTGGAAAGAAGACTATAGCATGGCGTTATTCAGCCATACACAAAGACAAGCGACTGTGCTTGAGCATGTCGATTGGCCCAAACCCGAAACTAAAATGATGTGCTCGGCTTATGTTGGTCTGGTCTTTTTAATGGCGCTCAAAGAGGTAAACCGCAAGCTAGAGACGTTGGGGTATAAGGAAAGAATTGCCCATCCGTTTCCTCATGAAAACTTGGATCGTCTGGATGTGTTGCGCCTACTCTATCTCTGGAATCAGTTGAAAGTAGTTAAGGCAGCTGAATTGAATCCGATCGTTAAAAACTCGTTAAAACTTCTGGAAGGATTTGATTTGAAAATCACCCCCATTGCCAAAGATCGAGTGACTAAAGCTAAAACCGCTTAGTCCGTATGTGACAATAGGGAGCCTTTCCGGTTTTATCGTAATAGCGCTGATGATACGTTTCAGCCGCATAAAAAGGTCCGGCGGGGACGATTTCGGTCACAACGTCCAGTCCCTTCTTAATCAGTTCAGCTTTTAATTTCTCGGCAACCAGCCTTTGTTTTTCGGTGAGATAAAAGATGGTCGAGCGGTATTGCGGACCGATATCGGGTCCTTGCCGCATCTTCTGGGTGGGATCGTGGATTTCGAAGAACAGCTTGGCTAGCTTTTCGTAATCGGTGATTTCCGGACCAAAGGTGACCTCTAACGTTTCGGCGTGGCCAGTCAGTCCGCTGCATACTTCCTCATAAGTCGGGTTGGCGACCTGTCCGCCTGCATAGCCGACGGCGGTCTTGATCACCCCTTTTTCATGTTCGAATAGCTTTTCAACGCCCCAGAAGCACCCTCCGGCGAACAATGCCCTTTCATATCCTTCAGCCGTATAGGCTGGTACAAATGCAAGCGAAATGGAATTAACGCAATGACGGGTGTTTTTGGGAGTATAGTGCTCGCCTAAAAAAACATGTCCGAGGTGCCCGCCGCAGCGGCTACATAAAATTTCGGTGCGTTCTCCGTCGGCATCAAGTTTCTGCTTCACCGACCCCGGTACCTCATCGTCAAAGCTTGGCCAGCCGCAGCCTGACGAAAACTTATCTTTTGAGACATAAAGAGGAGCGTCGCATCGCCGACAAACATAGATGCCCGGTTCTTCAAAGTGGTCGTACTGACCAGTTCCGGGGCGTTCGGTATGTTTGTGGGTGATGATGCGGTCTTCTTCAGGAGTGAGCTTGTGGTATCTAAACATAGTGTTATTATAATATGATAGAAATTATTTTAACAGTTTTATGATTCCGGCTTAAAGAACCTAAACGACCAAAACGACCCAAAGGACGTAAACAATATTTTTTTGGTCCTTTATGTCCTTTTGGTCTTTTGGGTCGTTGTGTCGTTTGTCTTTTTTTAATTGCCGGTGGACTGGTAGCGCCGGACACCTACCTTCCATAACTGACACGCGACCAACAAAAACAAAATCCCAAAGACCGGCGCAGCCATTCCCCACCAGGTGGCATCCTCATGCTGCAGCAAACTGGACACCGGATAAAACGCCACCGAGGCTAACGGGACGACAAACGTAAAGAAGAGTTGAAAAGGGGGCTTGTAGATGCTCATCGGATATTGACCCGCTTCCAGCCCGCCAAAGGTCAGAATGTTCATTAACTCCAACGTTTCAACGGTCCAGAACGCCAAAGTTCCCTGAATGACCATTAACCCGCCAAATAGGCAAGCTGCTCCTGTGATCGCAAATACAATCACTAATGTTTCAAACGAAGTAAATGAAATTCCAAGCTCTAGACAACCCCACACTAAAACAATCAAGCCTTGTAAAAAACGGCCGATACGCATAAACGATATTTCTCGAGTGGCGACTTGCATCAACGTACCTGCCGGCCTGAGTAAAATTCGGTCAAATTCACCATTTTTAACGACCAGGCCGAAGGTATCAAATCCGCGCCCAGCCATTTCTGCTGTCGCAAATCCCATTTGCATAATGCCGTAAATGAGTGTGAGCTCAGGAAAGGTCCATCCTTGAATCAGCTTAAAACGGTCGAAGAGAACCCAAATGCCGATGATGTCGATAAAGGTCGAAAGAAAATGCGCCGTCGCTAACATCAAAAAAGAGGCGCGATGCTGCATCTGGCTGTTGAAGGCAATACCGACTAATTTGAAATAAAGCTTCAAGCGGTCAAACATCATCCCCCTTGAATCACAAAATGTTTCATCGCCCGGCGAATCAATCTTTTTCCTGCCAAGACAATCAGCAGAGTCCATAGCCCCTGAAATGCCAAATAAAAGAGGATCTCATGCTCGGGAATGACCCCGGTATAAATTCGCGAGGGGATGTCTAACACGCCGCGGAATGGCTGCACGCTCAAGAAGGGCTGCATCCATTCGGGAAACAAAGGCAGTGGTACCAAGGCGCCAGACAAAATGACGGTGAAGTGCGGCATCAGCCGCTGGATTCCTTCGCCCGAGATCGTCCAAAACAAACTGATAATGATCAAGGTCGTGATGGCCGAAGCGAGGAGTAAACCGAGAGCAATAGATGCGATAAAACCGATCCCTGCTGCCCATGAGACAGGAAGCGGAAAGGCGTAAAAAATTGCAGCGAAAAATAAAACAGGGAGGCAACGCATCAGGGTGGGAATAAAACGCATCGCTAATGAACGTAAGTACCAATATCCGTAAAGGTTGATAGGACGCAACAACTCATAGCTGACATTGCCACTTCTGATTTGTGCTTCAATCTCTTTATCCAAGTTCCAAGGCATCATGAGAAGAAACGCTTGGACAATCCAGATAAAGATGATGGCTTGCTCTAACGTCAGGGGTTCTGATGCGCCGGCATTGAGATAAAACGCTTCCAGGATCATCACAGTGAGGATACCCCAAAAAATCTGTGTGCCGATACCCGCTAAAGCAGCCGAACGGTATTGAAATAAAACAGCCGCACGTGCTTTAAGGAGCGCGAAATACGGCTTCATCTGTTGGCATCTCGGTAAAAACTGGCAATGATCTCTTCAATCGGTGGATTCTCCACATACAGATCTTGGATCGGATGTTTTGCCGTGATCCGGTTAATCATCTCCTGTGTGGAAATCTGGGTGGGATCAAAACTCAACCAAACGCGGTGCCCCTCTTGTTTGAGCAATATGGCGTCCGGATCGCTGATCTTAGCATGCTCGTGAACCAAGTCCACGATTAAACGGCGTTCTGGCGCGATCTTTTTGCGCAATGTTGCCAAGGTACCGTCTAAAAATAGTTTGCCTTCATTCAAAATCAGCACACGTTTACATAACGCTTCAATATCATCCATATCGTGAGTGGTCAGCATGATGGTGACTTTATGTTCTTTATTGAGTTTTTTGATAAAGTCTCTCACCGCTAATTTACTGACGGCATCTAATCCGATTGTGGGTTCATCCAGAAACAGCAGTTTAGGGTCATGTAGCAGCGACGCGCCGAGATCGCAACGCATCCGCTGTCCTAAGCTAAGTTGCCGCACAGGGATGTGAAAGAGCTTTTCGAGTTCCAATATGGACGCCAGCGATTCCAAGTTGTTTTTGTATTTCTTCTCCGGTATGCGGTAGATATCTTTCAGCAAATCAAACGATTCGATCACCGGTAAATCCCACCAGAGCTGTGTACGCTGGCCAAAGACCACGCCAATTTGACTGACTGTTTCGATTCGATGGCTCCAAGGCACTTTGCCTAACACTTTGACCTCGCCGCCATCGGGAACTAAAATCCCTGACAAAATTTTAACGGTCGTGCTTTTGCCGGCTCCGTTTGGACCGATGTAGCCAACGAGTTCACCTTCATCGACAGAAAAAGAGATATGATCTAATGCTGTCCGCGTGAGGGTGTCGCGATGAAATAAAGAAGCGATTCCTCCCAAAAATCCAGGCTTGCGCTGCTGGATATGGAATTGCTTCAAAAGGGAATGGACGGTAATGATGCTCATACTTTAGCTGGAAACGTACTACTTTTAACAACTAAACAACAGGAGATGTTGTTTCGCGGTTGATTTGGGAGGGCTGGGATGCCTTTCCTTTGACAAGCCGGTCCAAAATCATCGCAAAACCCCCATTCCCCATCACATTGGCACAGGTAATAATCGGGTCGAATAAGATATACAAAGCGGTAATTAACGAAAGCATGCTTGGATCAAATCCCAGCGCACTTTCCAGAATCGGCAACATCACCAAAATTCCTCCTCCAGGCACAGCTGCAACGGAAAATTTAGCGATGACAAAATAAAAAGCAAACGTGAGGTAATTGAAAAACTCAGGATTCGGCGCACTAAAATTTTTCAAGACGGCAAAAGCAAAAATCGGGATGGCAAAGCAATCGCCAATCAAATGCACATTGACGGTTGCAGGGATAATGGAGCGGGCAATATCCGGATGGCGTGAATTCTTTTCTGCGCCAATGATTGTTAATGGCATTGCCGCAGCGCTTGACATGCTGCCAAACCCGGCGATCGCTGCCGGCAGCATATTCTTGATGCTTGCAGCAAAATGTTTCAGGTTAAATTTGTTTGCGAGCAGATAGAGGAAAGTGATGTACGAGAACACAGAAAGGGCAACCAGGACAAACACCAGGGCATAATTACGCACGATATGCCACATCACCTGATCATGGTTCATCTTGATCACAAATCCCAAAATGAAAAAAGGGATAATGCACAGGAATCCTTTTAAGATGACGTTGATGGCTAATTCAAGAAAGTTGGAAACCCTCTTGGCCACATTTGGACTCCAACGTCCGCAAATAATCCCTAAAATCAATCCCGAGAACATCGCTGTCTCATTGCCGATGAGTTTGGGCAAGGCAAACTGCCAAGTCGGAAGCAGCGCATCGGATTCTTTTGGAAAAGACAAAGAAAGGTCTAAACCATATGCAATTTGTCCGGCTCCATAACTGAGCATGGTAGAGGCAAAGTTTGACACACAGATTGCGGCTAAAAGAAACAAGATCATTTTAGTGGCATTTTGCGAAAGCTGCACCGCTGTTTTGAACAAGAGGCCGAAGATGAGGAGGGGGAGCAGGAAAATAATCACCGATTTAATGGTAAGGCTGAGCGCAAATAATTGAGATTTAAAGGCAATCGGCAAAGATCCATGGATCAAACCGGCAATGACGATGATGGCTATCAGGATAAAGGGCATTTTACGAAACATAAGAGCTCTTGCTCCGCTTAAGGATTTTTAACATTTTAAGCTTTTTTTCTTTAAAAAAAAATGATTTTTGATTACATAAACGGCAGACAAATTCTAGAAAGGCGGTCTTTTTGGAACTTGGTGCTATGGTGATATAATCTGAGTGGGGCAGATGATTATATTAGCAAAATTCACAATGCCCAAGAGGATAAGATGTTAAAATTTTTTAAAAACTCAATGTTGCTATTGGCTTTGAGTGCTGGATCGCTGGCTTTTGCTGGCCATCATCCCGCTCCAGGGCAGTACGCAGTGTCTGCAGATTTTCTTTTCTTGAAGCCATCTGTCGATGACACCTATTTTGTACTAAAGGGTGCTGCTGGTAACGCTAACCCAAATGGTCAAAGAGCGAATAATGATTTCGACTTTGAACCTGGCTTTAGAGTCGGTGCTGTTTATGCTTTGTGCGATTGCAACCAAGCAATTGAAGCACATTATAGCTACTTAGATGCAAATCAAAATAGAACCATTACAGGTACGGGTCTCTGGGCAACAGTTGGTCATGCTGATCTCGTTTCCCAGTTCGAGAACTTTGCAGGATCTGCAAGTTCGAGAAATCATACACTATATCAAAACGCTGATTTAAGCTTGTCGCAACAGGTTTACTGTTCACCTTGCCTTGACTCATATGTAAAATTTGGCTTGGAATATGCCTATTTTAACTTTCATGAGCACCATGCATTTATAAATGCAGCAACAGCGCCACCAGCAACTCTTGGTGAAGTTGCTAGAAAATCAAGAGCATGGGGTATTGGTCCGCAAGTTGGATTTGATGTGGATTATGATCTGTATCAAAACTGCTATTGCCTGCCAGGCACATTATCTCTGTGCTTTGGTGGAAGTGGTGGCATATTAGCTGCAGAATCTAATACAACAGTATTTTCAAGAACCACCGCTGTAGGGGGAGCTCAAACGACCCAAGTAAGCTCAGGCGATGAGACAACTTGGAGATTGATTCCTGCCTTGCATGCACGTGTCGGCCTTAATTACAGCACATCATTTGGTTGCTATGACGCAGCCTTTGGGGTCGGTTATGAATTCACTTCTTATATCAGAGGTGTTTCAAGATCCATTTGGCCTGATGATATTGCTGATGGATTCGCCCATACTAGCTATTACAACTATGATCTGCAAGGGCTGTACGTATCAGCTCAAGTGGCATTCTAAACTAACTTAGTCACCGATTAAGTGGTTTTAAAGTGTAGAGGCGCCTAGTGAACTAGGCGCCTCTTTTGTTTTATCCGTCTTGTGTGTCCTGTATGTCCTATTTGTCCTGATCTTGTTTATTTTAAATCGAAAGGAATGATGGCGCACATGGCTATAATGGTCAGCAGCGACACCCTGAACATCTGTTGGCCCCATCGTTTGTCGTTATGGCTTTCAAAACCTTTGATGCACAAAATAAACCACGCTAAGCCTAGGGCGAGGGCTATACCCAGATAAACGAAGCCAGTATACCCCGCCAACGTCAGCAGCGCAGAAGCACAAATAAACAACCCAATATAGACAAGCATATGGATTTTGGTTCTCACCACACCCTTTTCTAATGGCAATACGGGAATGCCAGCTCGCGCATAATCTTCTAAATAAAGCAGCGTAATGGCAAAGAAATGAGGCATTTGCCACAACACCATCATCGTGAAGAGAATAACCGCTCCTGCGTCGATGCGGTTGCTGACGGCGCAATATCCGACTACTGGCGGGACGGCTCCCGCAATACTGCCTATGGCCGTTCCATAAACGGTTTTTGATTTCCATACGCTATAGAGGATCACGTAGACAAAGAATCCGGTTCCAGCAACAACAGTTGTCAATAGGTTAGTGTAGACCAGTAACACACCCGCGCCTATGAGGCCTAGTATGGAAGCATAAAGAATGGCGTGAGGTCCCGAAATCAATTTTTTTACCAAGGGGCGATTCTTGGTTCGATTCATTTTTCGATCGAGATCTTGATCGATATAATTGTTAAACACACATGCCGATGCCATGATTAAGGCTAAACCAAGCAGAGTGGCCGTGAATAACCCAAGATTGAAATGCCCGTTAGATGCCAGGATGAATCCGGCCGCGACAGTGACGAGATTACCTAAAACGATCCCTGGCTTGGTCAGGAGGTAGTAATTAATCACTCCGCATGACCTCCGCCATACTAGGCATGACCCGGTGATTTAAATCGTTCATCACCCATAGAGTTCCGGCAACAACGATGAAAAGAACGAGCAGCATGAAATAAAAGACTAATAATTCCCACTTGGGATTCTCTTCTTGGCCCACATGGAGGAAAAAAATGAGTTGGACAACGGCTTGTACAAGCGCCAGGCTGACGATAGTATAGGCTAAAAGATCGTTGGGGAGGGCTTTGGTGACCACCAAAGAAAACGAGATTGCAGTTAGAACGATCGCTCCCAAAAAACCAATGATGTATGCCTTTAGGGTGCCATGCCACATTTTTTTGGTGTGCGCTAAGCTGAGTTCTCCTTCCATTACATAACCCCCAATAAATAAACCAAGGTGAAGATAAAGATCCAGATTAGGTCGAGGAAATGCCAGAATAAGCTGAAAATGACGAGCCGCCGGAATGTGTCGACAGTAATGCCTAGAAGAGCCACCTGGACGATCATCACAGTCATCCATAGCAATCCGAATGAGACGTGCAATCCATGCGTTCCGACGAGGGTAAAGAATGCGGATAAGAAGGCGCTTTTTTCCCAGCTATGTCCTTCTCGTATCAAATGGGTAAATTCATTTAATTCTAAGGCGATGAAGGAAGCGCCGAGTAAAAAGGTTACAGCCAGCCATGTGAGTACATGTCTCGTTTTGCTTTTTAACGAAGCTAGCACCGCAAATCCACAGGTAACGCTGCTTAGCAGTAAGATCATCGTTTCGGCAAAGGCGGTATCTAAACTAAACAGATCGCGTGAAGAGGGGCCTCCAAATGTGCTGTCATGCAACACCGCATAGGTCATGAATAAGGTCGCAAATAACAGACAATCGGTCATGAGGTACATCCAAAACCCTAAGGTGGTTTTGGAGTAAACATCCTGATGCGTATCTGGCAAGTTTGTACTGGCGAGCGGTTCTTTTGCATGATAGACGGTAAAACTCATACAAGTTCAAACCTCCTTAAGCCGGCAGCTTCAATTTCCCGTACTTCTTTGGCTGTAATTAATTCATGTTCGTCCGGCCGGGAGAGGCGGATGATGACGCAAACGATCAATCCGATAAAACTGACGGCAGCCAGCCAAAGAATCCACCACGTCATGGCGAAGCCAAAGAGCAAGCTAAAGATTCCGATATAAACGCCGAAAGGGGTGTTTTTAGGCAGATAAATATCTTCATAATGCTTTTCAGGGCGGGGGGCCTGCCCGCGTTTGATCGCCCATAAGGGGTCAAGCTGATCGACAGTAGGGATGACGGCAAAGTTGTAGATAGGCGGAGGAGAAGGAATCGACCACTCCAATGTGCGGCCATTCCAGGGATCGCCAGTCGTATCGCGGTTTCGATTGCGTTGAATAATACTTTTAACTAAGCCATAGATTTGGATGCAGGCTCCGATTAAAATGATCAAAGCTCCGCAGAACACCACCACGAATAAGGGATGCCATCCGGTCGATGCATCATAATGGTCTAATCTTCGGGTAGCGCCCATGAAGCCCAGCATATAGAGCGGCATAAAGGCGATCAAAAAGCCGCTGAACCAACACCAAAAAGCGTAGATATTCAACCGGTCGTCCAAAAGGAATCCGGTAAATTTTGAAAACCAGTAAGTAAAGGCCGCAAAAAATCCGAATAAAAATCCACCGATTACCATACCGTGGAAGTGCGCGATCAAAAATAAACTATTATGGACCTGAAAGTCGACCGGTGGAGAAGAGAGTAAGACCCCTGTCATGCCTCCAATGCTGAAGTTAAGCACAAAAGCAAAAAACCAGAGCATCGGAGAGGAGAAATGCACGCGTCCGCGAAACTTGGTAAACAGCCAGTTGAAGATTTTGACTCCAGTCGGAATGGCAATCAGCATGGTCATAATGCCGAAAAACGCATTGACATTAGCGCTGGCTCCCATCGTAAAAAAGTGGTGCAGCCACACAATGAAAGAAAGGAAGGTAATCATGGCTAGCGCAATCACCATGGAGACATAGCCAAAGAGTCGTTTTTCTGAAAAGGTAGGCACTACTTCAGAAAAAACCCCAAAGATGGGCAAGATGAGGATGTACACTTCTGGATGGCCCCAAGCCCAAATCAAGTTGACATACATCATCAGATTGCCCCCGCCGCCGGCAGTGAAAAAATGCATCCCTAGGTAGCGGTCAAGAGCAAGCATATACAGAGTTGCCGTCAAGATCGGGAACGCAAAGATCACCAGCACCATGGAGCAGAGAGCGCTCCATACAAAGATCGGCATCCGCATGAATGTCATTCCTGGGCAGCGCAGCTTCAAAATCGTGACGAGGAAGTTGATTCCCGAGAGCGTGCTGCCTACCCCCGCAATTTGAACCGCCCAGATCCAATAATCAACCCCTTCGCCTGGGCTGTATTCCAATCCGGACAGAGGAGGATAGGCTAGCCATCCGGCAGGCGAGAATTTTCCAATTGCTAATGAAATTAAGGTCAGCGCAGCCCCTGCAGCAAATAACCAGAAGCTCACGGCATTTAAAAATGGATAGGCCACGTCGCGCGCACCGATTTGCAAAGGAATGATCAGATTTAACAAGCCGAAGACGATTCCCATACCAACAAAAAAAATCATCGTGGTGCCATGGGCTGAAAACACTTCTTGGTAGTGGCCGGCCGAGATAAATCCGGTAGAATCTCCGACAGCTAATGCTTGCTGCAAACGCATCATCAGAGCATCAGCAAACCCTTTGCAGAACATGACCAGGGTGACAATGATATACATGATCCCGATCCGTTTAGGATCGACGCTCGTCAGCCACTCCTTCCAGATCCATTTCCAACGTTTAAGGTAGGTGATTACCCCTAGGATCACCAGCGAGGTAACGAGCATGCCAAACACTGCGGCATTTTGGCTGATTTCGTGATGGAATGCGTCGAGGGTGAGTCTTCCGAACATACCTTATTGCCCTTTATGGGGTTCACTGTTCATGGGTTCCATATATTTCATCAGGATTTGATTAAAAAGGTTCCGGCTAGGAAGTTGATACAGTTCGGGGGGATTGTTTTTGCTCGGCTCCGCCAGGTGGTTGTATGCGTCTAAAGTCAAGATTTTGGATGACTGCTTGGCCGATTCAATCCATTTACGATACTCTTCCTCTGTTGAGGCGCGGGCAATGAAATGCATCCCGGCGAACCCTTCTCCGCTAATGTTAGCCGAGGAGCCGCGAAAATCGCCGGTGGTATCGGCGATTAAGTTGAGTTCCGTCCGCATGGCTGGCATTGCGTAAATTTGTCCTCCCAGATGCGGAATCCATAACGAGTTCATGGGCGCATCAGCCGTGATTTCAAAACGGAGCGGTGTTTTTTCCGGAAACTGCAAGAAGTTCAGGCTGGCGATATTTTCTTCGGGATAAATAAACAACCATTTCCATTGCAAGGCCACCACTTGGATATGGATCGGTTTTTTTGATGAAGCAATTGGCTTATACGGGTCCAGCTCGTGGGTTTTGACGTATGTCAATACCGCAATGATGAGGGTGAACACTAAAGGAATACCCCACCAAATGACCTCAGCAACCTTATGGTCGACCAGGTCGGGATCGTACGTCGCTTTTTTATTGCTGGCGCTGTAGTGCCAGGAAAACACGAATGTCAACACATAGACCGGGATAATGACAAAAAGCATGATTGCTTGAATGATTAACAGAAGGTTCCGTTCTTCAATCCCAATAATCCCTTTAGGGAAGAGCACCGCGATATACTCTCTGAAGTGCAAGATCTGCAGCGGCTGCATGATTAAGATAATCAGGAGGATAACGCCGGTGAACAGAAGTAGGTATAATAATCTCGAACGATTCATTTAGGTAGATGTCCTCAAAACTCACTGCCGTTATCATCAATTTAGGTTGTGTAGTCAAGTTATATTTTTAAATATTAAAATTCTGAGTTGCTATATTTTATTATTAATAAGTCAGGTCTATTTAGTCTCTAATCTGAAAATTTAGTTAAATTAATTTATCCAAAGTTTGATAGATAAAGAATAATTTGCAAGGATAGCACAAACGAAAGAGGAAGAGCTTGTATAATTCACCACTGAGCCAGGGAGATCACAGAGAAGAATGAGACTTGGAGAGCTAGCTGCCATTTTTCGCTTTAAAGTGTTCGGCGACTAAATATGATAATTCTTCTCAATTCTCTCATATTTACTCAGTGATCTCAGTGGCTCAGTGGTTATTTACGCAACAACGCCAAGAGGAAGTATGGAGAAGCTCCGGTGGTTTTTAATCGCCGTCTTTTTTGTGGTGACGGTGATTGCTAGCTTCGATTTAGGTCCGGTGATAAACCTCATCATGCCCATTTTGGTGGTGGTCACGTTGTCGATTGCTTCCTTTTTACATGGACTGGAGCGGTATGGGTTGAAGAACATGCTCGTTTTTTTTGGTTTCACATGTGTGATCAGCCTCTTCTTTGAAGCATTAAGCATCCAGACCGGATTTCCATTCGGCTTTTATAATTATGACAAATTGCTAGGTCCTAGAATTTTTGAAGTGCCGGTCGTGATTGTGTTTGCTTACTTTAGCATGGCCTATGTGTCATGGATGTTAGCGCATGTGTTGTTGAATCAATATAGCGTTCGGCTGCAGGGGAGTAAGATCTTTCTGGTCGCCTTTGTTGCGGCGTTCGTGATGGTGATGTGGGATTTATGCATGGATCCCCTAGCATCAACGATCGGCCAATTGTGGGTATGGAGAGAGCCGGGTTCCTATTACGGAGTCCCCTTATCGAACTATTTTGGATGGTTTTTGGTGGTTTATCTGATTTTTCAAAGTTTTGCTGTCTATATTTCGAAGAACGATATTTCGATTTCAGATCAGAAAGAATTTTGGTATGAGGCTGCGACTTTATACGCCATTCAGGGACTTTTTATGATCATGAGTCCTTTGACTGTCGAACAGCACCCGGATATTTATGGACCGATGGCGCTCGTTACTGTGTTTACGATGATGTTTGTGGCCATGATTTCATTTATTCTTATTCATGATAGAAGACCTTTAGGAGGTAGGGATGATTCGCAAGCTTAAAACCGGAGGATACCGTATCTATTCGCGCTCAAAAGACCCACGCACTGGCAAGCGTCGAAATTTAGGCACCTTTGCTACACACGCGGCAGCGGAAAAACACGAGCGTGAAATTCAATATTTTAAAAGACATCATTAAGGCACTCCTTATTCCCTATAAATGCCACTTCAACTTGAGTTCTTCATCTGAATTAAGAGTTGCTGTAGTGAACCGAGATAAGAAATTAAGAAACGCTCGCGACAGGGTTCCTTTAGCGTAGATATCCAATCTAGAGGGTACGGGAGTAAACCCGATTTCCCGTTTTGCCTTGTCTGCGCTCATTCCCACATTGACCATGTTGAATTTTCTTTGCGAAATCGCATGGTCGATGAATGCATAATGCATCCAAGAATAAGCATAGCTAGGCGTCGAATGTTCATAATTCAATCCGCAACAAGTGGAGTGCAAGATAGAGGATTCTTCTTGTAAAACAAACACACCGATCATTTCCTTATTGCGCCATGCGGTGAGTAAGGAGTAGTCTGAACGTTTGGCGGCTTCATTAAAGAAATGTTGATCATAAATCCAATGATGATAGTGCTGGGCCACATTCAGATATAAACGGTTGACGGTTTGTGCATGTTCTGACCAATCGTTTTGGATGATTTTAATGGTGCATCCATGGGCGTCGAATTTTTGTTTCGATTTTTTATAGTTCCACCGGTGCCACCGCTCCATACACGTGATGCATTCCTCAATCGAGCGGTAAGAGGAAATCGCGAGGTGCCAGCGATTAAGGCCGTTGATGGAATAATTGCGGTTTGGTAATGCCGGCTGCGCTTCAGCTTGACTGGCATGGACGAGGATGTCTGTCTGAGGATGGACGATGAGGGGAGTGTGTAGGTTAAAACTATACTGCACACGGATGATTGGCTTAGGCCAACTTAACTGTAGCCCCATCAGTTCTGGGAGAGAGAACTCGTGCAGCGATGAATAATTCTCAAGAGGAAAACTTTTCATTTAGCATTAAATTATAATTTTTAATTTAAAAATGAAAGGCATTAGATGCTGAAGAGTGCTCTATCCATCTTCAAATTGAACCAATCGCTTTCCAAACCTCTGCAAAGTGGTTTGGCTGAGCATCTTGGATGTCGGTTAAAAATGCTTTCTGGTCACTTGGATTCATATGGGGAAATAACACCTGTAGCATCTCGACTAATTGATCCGGGGTCATCATCCGGTAGGTTACTGCTTCGACTTGTTTCAATTCCGCATCCGAATAGAGGCGCTGGAGCTCGGGTAAAATCAGGGTTTCCTCTTCGTGCAAGTGGTGTAAGTTGTCCGCTACAAATTTCCGATACGTTAAATATAATTGATATCCAAGAGCGACTTTTTCCTCCTCAGAGCCAGCTTGTTTCACCTGCTCGAACAATTGAACAATTTCTTCGAGCTGCTCATCCTGATGCGCATGATCTTGCTCGGCATGCTTGTGCACGTGGGAATGTTTCTTTTCCAATAAGCTATGAAGCTTTTCGTTTTCATAGTGGGCATGCGCCTTCAGCATCTCCGAAAGACCTTGAAAAGCGTAGTAGGCTTCTTGTATTTCAATGGGATTCATAAAATCGGTTCGTGCGATTTTACGCTCCACATCATTTAAAGCGGCGCTAACATATTTATGTTCACGATAAAATTGATATCTCATGGCTTGAGCCTCCTTAAAAATTGTTGAAAGTGGTGTTTCATCCATTTTTGAAGAGTTCCTTTGCCGCTTAAAGTCCATTGGATCACGAGTCCATGACGTAAAGCATCAAGTTCCCACACCAATGCTTGAATATCGATTGAGCCGCTAATTTCGTTACACGCCTGTCCCTTTTTGATCAATTCGCCAATGCGCTTGCGGAAGGTCTCAAAGAGTTTGCGAGCGATTGGATGTAATTCCGGATCGATCATGTCCAACTTAAGCACTCCCAAACTATTTGCAATATCACGCCGTGATCCAAATCCCTCGGGAATGTCGCAGAGAAAATGAATCAGTTCTTGATCCCAAGGGAGCTGTTTCTCTTTGAGTGCCGCCAAATCGTGGTTGAGCTTTACATTGGCTTGTTTGGCTGCGCGAATCAGCAAAGTTTGCTTAGAACCAAACCGCTGCAATAATGTGGCGGGGGATAACCCCACTACCTTGCTTATGTCAGCAAGAGTGAACGTTTCAGGCCCTTTGTCGCTAATGACTAGGAGGGCCTTGTCTAATATGACTTCGTTGCTGATGGCTTTGCTTTTGCTCATATTTTTATGATAAATGAACGTTCATTTATAATCATCCTATTTTGCGCAACATTTTATTTTTAAATACATGCCTGCTATCTACCAATTAATTTGGTAACATACCAATAAATAGGGTGAGATTTAGGAAATGTTTAAGTTTTCATTTTCTTTTTTGAAATATTGCATTGATAACACATCGAGAATACTCCTTTCCGTGCATCGGGCTTACAGAATTTTGTTCGCTTATGCTGATGATTTTAAAGGAGTCTGAGAATTCATTTGTTAAATCTTCAGGAGAATAAAGAAACGAACGGATGTGTGAATAGGGATCAATGATTTGTTTGTGCTGAGGTTTTGATGAAGCTTCTAATAAAGGTCCATAAAATCCATCTTGATCTGACGCCAGCGAGATAAAATAAAATCCTTCAGGTTTTAATGTCCTCCGTAATTCCTGGCGATAGCGCGTTTGCTTATCCTTATCAACGATGTGCTTGTAGCAAAAGATATCAATCACGATATCGAATGCTTGTGATTTCACTGGCCAGGGTTGAGAGACATCCGAGGCGATCGCTTGAATAGGTAAGTGATTTAATTTAGCTATTTGATTAATAGTGGCTACATTTTCATCTACAAGGTCAATCGAGGTCACTGTAAAACCTTGGGAAGCTAAATAAAAGCTATTGCGTCCTTGGCCGCAACCCATCTCTGCAGCAAACCGAAGAGTCGGATAGCGCTTTAACCACTCGACAAATTCAACGAGCGGTTTTGAGGGTTCTTTTCTGAATGAAGAGGGAATGCCTTTTTGCTTATATTCCTCCCTCCACGCCTGTTTTAGCGAGTCAGACGAGTGCATGGGATTACGATTTTAGTTAAATCATGATGAATTCACATTAATTCACGCTGAACTGGTTGATATTCGTATCTACAAAAAAGTTCGAATGGTTTGCGATAGACATATACGCAGACTCGCACCAATCGCAGCAGCTTGTAAAGTTAAACGTAATTCCAATGCTGATGTTCGCATGATAATGACTACTTTGGGTTACTCCAGGCGAGGATCGTGCAAACATGTACGATCCGTTTCCGTCTAAGTAGAGCCGGTCTGTCAAAGGCACCTTAATGGAAAACCCGGTGATCAAATTACCCGCTTTGCCGTTGGGAAACATTAGGCTATGTCGGTATGGCATGCCGATCCAGATAGTTGTTTGGGCCGCATTTGCAAAATAATGGGTCCAAAATATGTTCGCTTGACTGATGGCTTTGAAGTTTACCGGAATTCCAAACGCATTTTTGTGAGCTGTCTCCAATCCATAAGTTCCCCAAAATCCAATTTCCTCAGAACAGCACACATATCCGATTTGAAATCGTAGTTGGTCGATGCTTGGGCTTTGGTCAAACAAGCTGTAATGCTTTGTAAAGAGACGATCATACACAAGCCCTGCGTTCAAACAGTTAAAAGAAGACGCTGCACCTGCTGTTACAAAGGCAATTTGCTGCAGTTTTTTAGGGTTTGCAAAAACAAGGTTACCCCTGCCATCCCAATTATAAAGCCCATAGCTTCCTCCTGCTTGCAGAGTAGCATAGTCATAAAAGGAAAAGCTGCTGTTAGCTGCAATTAATGCTCCATTGTTTCCATTCCAACTGCCGTCAGGAATATCTCGAAAATAATCATACGAGGCATTCATTTCTAAACTGTAACCAGAAAGTAATGCTCTTATGCACAAAAAACTCATCAAAAAAGTTGCAACATGTCTTTTCATAATTTACTCTGCAGGTTAAATAAAATAGAGGTTAGAGATGTTTTCATATATTTACAAGAGTTTGATAATAGCTGTTCTCGGAATCATCCACCCTGACGAAACGCTGCTTGATCATGTTCAACAACTGACTCGTCCAGACATGGGATTTGAAAGAGCTGGAGAAGCTTACTTTTCACCGGATGGCCAGATGATTAGTTTTCAGGCCGTTCCCAAAGGAAGTAGCGGCTATCAAATTTACACCCTGAATTTAATGAGTAAGGAATTGCGCCAAATTAGCCAAAACGCGTTGACCTGTACCTGCTCGTTTTTCAGTCCAGACGGTAAAAAACTGATTTTTGCAGCAAGCCCCGCACACATCATAACTGAAACAAGCAGTCGCTATAAATGGGATTTAACACCTTACATGAATATCTATGAAGCGAATATCGATGGGTCTGATCCAGTCGCTTTAACGCATGGACCTGCCTATCATGCAGAGTGCGCTTATTCTCCGGATGGATCTGAGATTGTCTACGCCAGCAACGAAGACGGCAATATGAATATTTATGTGATGAATCGGGATGGTTCACATGTTAGGCAAATAACTCATACGACCCATTGCTATAATGGTGGGCCGTTCTTTTCTCCCGACGGTCAAAAAATCGTGTTCAGGGCAGATCGCGATATTCCGGACCGGTTGCAAATTTACATGATTGATAAAGATGGCTCAAATTTAGTTCAGCTGACCGATAATGAAGCGATTAATTGGGCACCCTTTTGGCATCCTTCGCAAGATGTCATCGCCTACACAACTTCGATTCACGGCCACTCCAACTATGAAATCTATTTGCTATCGATCAGCACGGGTAGACATTATCGCGTAACCCATCACCCAGCCTTTGATGGATTGCCAACGTTTAATCGCGAGGGAACAAAACTATTATGGACTTCCAGACGGGGTAGCGATAACACTCCCCAAGTATTCATGGCTGATTTTAGCTTGCCGTCTGATTGGATTTCGAAATCATTTTTAGGAGAACATGAATGAAACTCATGAATAAATTAGCGCTTTGCAGCGCATTTCTTTTGCAATTCAATCTCATTTGGAGCCAAAACCAAACGGATACTTTAAGCCAAGTGTTTCCTGAAAATGCTCTGCCATTCACCATACAACTTGATGTGGCTAACTTTTCATTGCCTACCGGCCTCCAATCATTTGCCAGTGCTATTTATAATGGTAAATGGGTGATTTTAGCTGGCAGGACAAATGGATTACATGGATTTGATAATGTAGGAAATAATTTCCCGCCCTCCTTTCAAAATACTACCGTCTATGTGATTGATCCTGCAACAGGAATCTCTTGGAGCCGCGCCCTTAACGATCGATCGGGATTGACTCAAGCAGAAATTGATTCCTTATCCGTTACAGCTTCCCAATCGTTTCAAAAAGGAAATCTTCTTTATTTCGTAGGTGGATATGGAATCAATACTGCTACGAATACCATGGAAACTAAAGGGATTCTAACTGTGATTGATCTTGTCAAGTTGGTGGGCTGGGTCATCAATGGAACTCCGCTAGCTAAATGTGCCATCCGTCAAGTTTTTCATCCGTTTTTAACCGTGACCGGTGGGTTTTTATTTCAAGCTAATGACCATCAACCCATGCTGCTGATGCTTGGACAAAACTTCATGGGACTGTACACCGATAGTTCAAATGGGCTTTATACCAGGCAAATACGTCCATTTTGGATCATTGCACATAAAAATGAATTGTCGATTCTGGCCCAACCATCGGAGGTGACGATACCGGACTATAGGCGTAGAGACTTGAATATCGTCCCCACGATTCACAACAATAAGTTCGACTATACCGCGTTTGCCGGAGTCTTCACACCAGATACCGGCGTATGGACGGTACCGATTACGATCTTTGCCGATGGATCGAGTTTTCAACCAGATCCAAACGATCCTAACACCTTTAAGCAGGCCATGAATCATTATAATTGTCCAGCCTTTGGACTCTATTCGGTGGGGAAAAAAGAGATGTTTGTGGTGTTTCCGGGAGGGATCAGTTTCGGTTATTTCTCGGGCGGAACGTTTCAAACTGATGCTGAATTTCCCTTTATCAATCAAATCACGACCGTTAAAATCGACCGACGCCGTCAGTATACTCAATATTTGATGAATAACGAATATCCTTTTTTGGTATCTACGGGATCAAATCCAGGCAATCAGCTTTTATTTGGTGCGGAAGCTGTCTTTTTTCCTAAAGATGGAGTGCCCGTGTTTGCAAATGGGGTGTTCCAGCTCGATGCACTGCCGAAAACCCCTACGGTGATTGGATATATTGCTGGCGGAATCATGAGTACGCTGCCGAATACAAACACCAGCGCGGACTCGACAGCATCCCCCTATGTGTTTACGGTTACCCTCGTTCCCAAAGATCCCTCGTAACCCTTAAATGACTATGGAGTAAAAAAATGAATGTTAAACGTTATATCGCAGCATCCGTTGCCTTGTTTGTTTTTATTTTCTTATACGAGTGGTTCGTTCATGGGTATCTTTTGATGGGATTCTATCAACAAACGGTGCACGTATGGCGCAGTTTTGAGCAGATGGCGACAGAAATGCCGTTGGCGATGGGATATCAACTGGCCTTATCGACGTGGACTGCCTTTGTATTTGCTCAACTTTTTCCCTCAGGCGGAGTGGAAAATGGAATCCGTTTTGGGCTTTATTTTGGCGTTTTTGCTGGAATTCTAACAGCTTCATGGTATCTATGGCTGCCTGTACCACTCGCATTAAGTTGGAGCTGGCTGGCTTCAAGTGTCGTCGAAGGATTGGGGGGCGGCTTAATTCTTGGCGCCATCTATCATGCACAGGATTGACTGAGTAGAACAGCAGGACAAACACGACATAGAGGACACGCAGGCATACGCATCAACCTAAGCTAAGGTTTTTTGTTCGGTATGTAGTTAATTCTTATTCCGAATTTTCGTGCCCGTGCCCGATCCCGGATCCTAAAATACATAACGTTTGATAAAAACGCTAAGAATTTAAAATATAGTCAAAACGGATGCAGAAAAACTATCGGAATCAGATCGGGCACGGGCACGAAAATTCGGAGAAGATTTGAAAAAACAATAAATTTTTTAAACGAAAAAGGCAGCTAATGCATTGCAGTAGCTGCCAAGACTCCGGAAGTAGGATTCGAACCTACGACCAATGGATTAACAGTCCACTGCTCTACCGCTGAGCTATTCCGGAATAGATGCAGAAATATAGCCGAAATCCCGTTTTACTTGCAAGATCCCTTTTTTAGGTTAAATTAAATTTTCCTCCATACGCCAGGGCCCATTTAAGGACGTCTGCCGCTGTGAAGCGCGTCTTAAAATCGGTACGCAGGCAATGCCAAATAAGATGATCGATCGGGTTCCTTTCCAGAGAAGGTTCTTTCACTTTTTCCCATTTTTCAATTTCCACTTCAAACTCTTCCAACCCCTGCCTTAGCTCTTCTTCAAAAATGGTTTCTTCCACCTCAAAGAGCGCTGATAGTTGCTTCAGATCCCTAAATAAATACTCTCCTTTCGTATTCTCCATATTGTGGAAGTTTCGCAGGAACGGGTGAGTGTTAAACTCCATCGCAGGCGATGGCTGCAACGGATGGGTAGAGGGCAAGAGGGGAGGGGATACCGGCGGCAACTGCGACTCCGGCTTTGCTTTAGGAACTGCCAGATGAGAGGTATCATATTTTTCAAGCATATTAATAAACGACGAATTGATGGCGTGGGTAGCAGCGAATTTTTGAAGAAAAAGTTTTTGCGCTTTTCTTAACTCGTCACAGGCGAGTCGGCACGCTTCGGCATCTCGCTGAGGGAGGATTTCAAAAGTGTGGAGAAGATCTAAGATTTTATTTTTAGACGATTTGATGTTTCTAGCATTGGCCATCGAATTTTGAACCCGGTCTAAACCAGCCACCCATGGGGCTTCCTCGCCTTTATGCACATGCCAGATGATACAGCCTAACGACCAGATGTCGATCGCGGGTAGATAGGTTTTTTGGGTGTTATAATCTCCGAAAAAATAGTGCGCTTTTGGTTTGGGCTTCGATTCTCCTTCTGTTGCTGTTTCTTCCTCTTCATAAAAGGTAAATCTAACCATTGCAGGATCCCAATTGGTGATCGTGCCGCCTGTCATTCCCAGTAATGATCGTTCACTCAGCTCACAGGCATTCCCCAAGTCACACAAAGCTGCGCACACGTTTTCTCCAAACTTAAGCAAGATATTCTCAGTTTTGATATCTCGATGCACGATTTTTAAATCGTGCATCCGTTTGATAAAGTGCGCGAGATCTAAAATAAACTGTGCAAACGCACGCTCATTAAGCGTTTTTTCTTTGCTCAAAAGTTCCCAGAGATCGCAATCAAAGCACGGAACAACCAGCCGTTGAACAAGCATTTTTACCCCTTGTTCTTTGCCGCATTCTAAAGAACTCATTTCAACAATGCGTCCGCCCTCACCACTGCTGATATGCACGACAACTTCTTCTAAAAACCGTTCAATGTGCGCAAATCCTCTTCCGGTTAATTTTTTACTCAGATCGACTTCCCGTTTTATCAGGATTCTATATTTTTCTTGATCAGGGTTATCGACTCGTAAACGTGTCTCTAAATACCCTTTAATGACCACATGGCTCTGCGCTTTATCGCTACTGGTTGCATCGCATGAAATTTCTACCGCTCTAAAAAATTTTTTCAAAGACCCTTTTGTTTTATGGATCTTTTCGGGAATGATTACTTTTTTATCCCGCGTTGCTAAGAAGGAGGAAACTGGCAGTCCCGTTTCTCCGCTTAAAATCGAAATCATATTACGGGGCGACAACATTTTTCCGCTTTCCACCATTTGTTTTGCGCGCGGAGATTTTCCTACAATCGTTTGATTGCTTTCCATCATCGAGATGGTCAATGTCCGTGGGGAGATATTAAAATTGGGGTCGATTGCGATTAAACTATCCCATATACGATCAATATAGCGCGGGGATACGCCTGCTGAGCCGGGATTTTGATTCCTGATGATTGTGTGCGGGCTTGGCACTCTGCCTGAATTTGATGTGCGACGCGGCAATCTTCCGGATGTAGGGGAGGCAGCCCCATCGCGGGCTTGGTCGGCGAGCAACATTTTTTCTGGGCTTAACCCGGGAACGGGAAGCTTGCCGGTCCCCTTTATGGGCGGGGGCGATAATTGACCTCTGGGGTCAAAATGGCTCGAAAGCCTTCTTGGAATGGCCGAAGCTACCTGGACCGTTTTATCTCTAGAATTTTCTTTTTTGATGCCTAACGCACCGCTTGAATGTTCTTTCTTAAGCGGGGGGGTGGATGGCGGCGTCGAAGTTGAATGACCTGATGGTGGGGGTCCGGGTGATGGCTCCATAGCGAACCTCTGGGTTAAAGCTTATAGAAGCAGATAGACAACACTATTTGAATGATAAATATTCGAGAGAATTACAGAAAGATGATTTGAGGAGGGTTTTCAACCCTCCTCAATGAAATGAGATTAAGCGCTTCGGGCTAAAGTCGCCTTACGGCTTAGCTTGACCTGTCCGCGGTCATTGATATCTAAGACTTTAACGGTAATGTTATCACCGGTCTTCACATGATCGGACATTTTGGCAATCCGTTGATGGTCAAACTCGGAGATATGGCATAACCCCTCTTTTCCAGGTAAGATCTCCACAAAGGCGCCGAAATCGACGACCGAGGTAACCCTGCCTGTGTAGGTTTTTCCGATCTCCACTTCTGCGACTAAACCAAGGATGATCTCTTTGGCTTTTTCAATCCCCTTTGCGTTCGAGGAGGAAATGCTGACAATCCCTTCGTCATTGATATCGATCTCCACTCCAGTCTCTTCAATAATGGCGCGGATTTGCTTACCGCCTGGACCGACAATAATTCCAATTTTACTGGGCTTGACACGCAAGGTTTCAATGCGCGGTGCGTACATGGACATCTGTTCCCGTGACTTGGGAACAACTTCCAGCATTTTATTCAGGATGTGGATCCGTCCCTCTTTTGCTTGACCTAAGGCCAGGCGCATGATTTCTGGCGTAATCCCTTCGACTTTAATATCCATTTGGAATGCGGTGATCCCTTGGTGGTCGCCCGCAATTTTAAAGTCCATATCGCCGAGGGCATCTTCAATCCCTAAAATGTCTGATAAAATCGCAAACCCGTCTTTCTCTAAGACCAGGCCCATCGCAATCCCCGCGACTGGCCGCTTGATCGGAATCCCTGCGTCCATCATCGCTAAGCATCCGCCGCAGACAGTGGCCATCGAAGAGGATCCGTTCGATTCCGTGATGTTCGATTCCACTCTGACTGTGTAGGGGAATTCATCCGGGCTTGGCAGGATCGTGGCTAAGGAACGTTCAGCGAGCTTGCCGTGGCCAATTTCGCGTCTTCCCGGTGCGCCTGAACGGCCGACTTCTCCAACCGAAGAAGGGGGGAAGAAGTATTGTAGATAGAACCGGTGGCTGCCTTCGCCATTTAAGTCTTCGAACCGCTGGGCCATGGTTGCGCCGCCTAAGGTGCAAACGGCCATGGTTTGGGTTTCGCCGCGTGTGAATAAGGAACTCCCATGAGCGCGCGGTAAAAGGCTCTGCTCGACGTCGATGGCGCGGATCTGCGTGGTAGAGCGTCCGTCGCATCTGACTTTATCTTTTAGGATCATTCCGCGTAAGTAATTGGATTCGATCTCTTTAAGGGCGCGGATGACATCGGATTCTTTGTATTTAGGTTCTTGACCTTCTGGGAAGAGTGTCTCTTTAACTTTCTTTTTCATTTCCCCTTGGGCTTTTTCCCGCTTTTGTTTGTCGGTAATGCGGAGGGCGGGTCCTAAAAGCGGATCGACAATCGCTTTTACAGCGTCATGAACTTCTTTCGGAACGAGTTTGAGTGTTCCACGATTTTTGGGTTTGCCAAGGCGGGATTGCCATTGATTCAGCACTTCAACGATCTTTTTAATCGCTTCATGCCCCGCTAGGATCGCTTCAATCACTTGCTCTTCAGTTAAGAAGTTGCAATATCCTTCGATCATTAAGACCGCATCATCGGTCCCGGCTAGAATGAGGTCGAGCTGCGAGCGTTTTTGTTCATCCACCGTGGGGTTAATAACATATTTCCCCTCCACAAAACCGACTCTGACGGCCCCAATTGGCTTAACCAGTGGAATATCCGAGATCGCTAAGGCGGCGGATGCAGCGCAAATGGCGAGCGGTTCCGGGCTATTAATCCCGTCATACGACCATACATAACTCAAGACTTGAACTTCATTGAAGTAGCCATCTTCGAACATAGGACGTAAAGGTCTGTCAATCAGCCGCGAAACTAGAGTCTCTCTTTCTGTTGGACGTCCCTCGCGTTTGATGAACCCGCCTAACGTTTTACCGGCGGATGAAAATTTTTCTTGATAGTCGACCCTTAAAGGAAAGAAATCGACGTTATCGGCTGCTTCGAGTGTGGCACAGGCTGTGCAGAACACCATGGTGTCTCCGGAACGGACAATGACCGCTCCATTGGCTTGTTTAGCGATTTTACCGGTCTCAAAGCTGAGTTCTTTATCTCCGATTGAAACTGTTGTGATATGGCGTTGCATAAGTAAGCATTTCTCCAATATGTGAGCTCACCCTATCCAACCGGTAAAAAGAAGCATAAAACCTAGGCTGAAGTAAAAAACCGGTTGTTTTTAGGTGATGTGTGTATAAATGATTGACGGATCTCTGACGGAGAGGAGGGGATAGAAGTCAGAAAGCACTCTTTAAAATAATGTTTTGGTCTTTAAAGGGAGTTTTCTGATTTCTACTCTTCAACACCTAACCTGGTCCCGTCAAATTTTTTCTTTACGGAAGACGGCACCTACCGTCTTCCAAATCTTTTCTTCCGGTAGTGTTACCTTCTTAGCTTTAATTTTTCAATTAAAATTTGATATCTCTTAGTGTCTGTTGAGTTTAGATAGTCCAATAGACGGCGACGCTGCCCAACGAGTTTGAGAAGGGCTAGACGAGAGTTATGGTCTTTAGGCGAACGCTTGAGGTGTTCGGTTAACTCAGTGATTCTCTCGGTCAGGATCGCAATTTGAACGTCTGCAGACCCTGTGTCTTTCTCGTGCAATTGGAACTTCTTTGTGATCTCTTCTTTGGTGCCTTTATCTAGAGACATTCGAAGTTTCCCCCTGTTAGTTGATAAGCCTTAACTTATTGAAGGTGAAGGCTAATTTAATCTTGAAATATTTACAGCTTTATCTGCGTAAATGATACAGGATTTCCCTTTTTAGAACAAGGGAAATGGGGATTTGATTAAGAGATTATGAACATTTTTTAAAGCGGCTTACACTTTTGTATCCAGGATCACCTCAATGGTATCAGGATACTTACCGCTTGGATCGCGCCTCATGGCTATCTTGAAGGGGATTGTCACTCTTCCTACGTGTTTTTCTTGCTGGAGCTCATCCCAAATCTTTTTTTTAAGTTCTTCAGTGACAGGCATTCCCTTATATTTTTTGAGCAATTCTTGGATATACGCCTGTTCGCGGTCCGCTAAAACAGGTTTTCCGTAAAAAAAATGTTTATGTTCCTCACTCACTGCAAGTCCTTGATCTTTGAGCAGAAAATTGCTATACACAACAGTCTCATTTAACAAGAAGACCGCAATTTAAGGAAAACACAATGTTGAAAGACGCAACGTACAAAGAAAAGTTTTTAATCTTGAAGCCATGGATGACGCAGATTATCGATGTTGTTAAGAAAGAACTGCGTAACGAACACTTAAACCGCTATCCGCTTTTCGTTAAAAAGTATTTTCCCGGAAAAAATCCGACTAAGCTGACGAATGAGGAGATGGCAGTCGGGTATCACACGGCCGTCACGGAAGATGGAGAGCAGTTAGGAGAGATTATCGCTCAGCTGTGGATGATGAAAAACACCGAAATCTATGACTATTTTGAACAGAAATTGGCGCAAATTCAGCCTAATTTTACCGAACTCACTTCGATTGAAAAAAGTAAAGCTCAAGAAATGACGAACGAATCCATAAAGCAATTCGGCCCCTTGCGCACCTACTTGTTCTGCGTCTTTAACTCCGTTGTGTTCCCTAAAGAAGTGTATGACAAACTGGCTGAACAGTCGCACACTTATCAGACTGAAAAAGAAGAACAAAGAAAGTCGCTGCAAGAGAAACAATCCTTTGAAGCGCTCAAAAGAGAGTATGAGCAGGAGCTGGCCCGCTTATCGGATAAGTACGAAAAAAAATTGGCCGGATGGGAAAAAAAATATACCGCGGATATCGGTAGCTTAAAAAAGCAGCTTTCAGCCTTGCAGAAAAAACTCCAGCCAACCCCTGCGGCCTAAATGTTTCCTTTTGCATCGATCACACCGCAAAACGACGATGAGAAATTTATGTTGGAAGCCCTCAAGGAAGCTTGGAAAGCGTTTCAAGCCGAAGAGGTTCCGGTGGGGGCTGTGCTGGTGCATAAAGGAAAAATCATTGCGCGCGGGAACAATCAAACCGAATTGTTGCATGATGCTACGGCGCATGCGGAAATGTTATGCTTGACCTCAGGGGCAAGTGTGCTTGAGAACTGGCGGTTACTTGATTGCACTCTGTACTGCACCCTGGAACCTTGCGTCATGTGTGCCGGAGCGATGATCCTTTCGCGATTGCCCACTTTGGTTTGGGGAGCTCCAGACTTACGCCATGGAGCAAATGGAAGCTGGACCGACGTGTTTTCCACTAAGCATCCCATTCATAATATTGAGATCCGTAAAAACGTGCTGGCGGAACAGTCAGCCTTTTTGATGAAAGATTTTTTTCATAAACGGCGGCAAGAAAACAATGAATAAAACGGCTGAAATAACCCTACAAGAACTGATTGATCAGCAGAATGCAAAACTGTTGAAACTTGCCCAACGGATCCTTCCCAACATCACACCAGATGATATCCTTCAACCGAACGATTTTCCAGAACTCGAAAATAACCCCACCTTTCGTTATGAGGAGGGTATCCTGCACGGTTTCCTTGTCGTCCAGACTGCTTTAAGAAGAGGAGAATGATGGACTGAATGGACAAAGGAAGTTTATTCCGTCCATGTCGTCCATTTAGTCCATACTGTCCATTTAATTTTTGCGATGCTTTTAAGAAAAATTTTGACAAAAAATATGACAACATTTTATAGATTGGCCATTAACGTTCAAAACCACGTTGACGATACAATGTGTAAGCAAATGTTCGAGTTCAATCTTTTCATCCGTTCTTGTTGTTGTTGTTGTTGATTCCAACCATCACATATCTTTCTCTGCACTAAAAAAACAACTAAGTCTAAATTAAAAACGGATCTCTTCACACAATGGATGTAAAAAAAGATTTACCTCAACCCAAGTCTATACCGAGCGTGAGTCCCGTTCGGCACACAATCAGTAAGCCTGTTTCCGCTCTCTTTCTTCTTCTTTTGTCTTGTTGTTGTTGATTCCCCCCAGAAGCCAACCCCGTATTAAAAACAAACCTGGAAATTTAAAAAGAATCATCCTCATCAAGAGGATAAAGAAATTTTTTTAATCAAAACGGACCCGATAAGTATGGAAGCAAAGAATTTTCAAAAGTTAAAAGAGATCATCGACAGATCCGATCCAGAAACAGCCCTCGCATGGTTGGCTAAAGAATTTCCTGGCCAGGTTGTCTTTTCTAGCAGTTTTAGCTGGGAAGATCAGGCCATCACCCACTTCATTTTGTCCAACAATATTCCTATCGTCATCTTTACCCTAGATACCGGACGCTTGTTTTCCGAAACTTATGACGTGTGGATGCGTACAAACACAAAGTACAATACGCGCATCAAAAGTTACTTTCCTAACAACTTACTGTTGGAAGAATACGTGAATGTGTATGGCAGCAACGCTTTTTACGAATCGGTAGAGCTACGACAACGCTGCTGTTTCGTGCGCAAGGTAGAGCCACTGCAGCGTGCTCTGAAAGGTAACAAAGTGTGGATTACCGGCCTTCGCAGCGAACATTCCAAAGAACGAAATGCATTGCAAAAACTGGAATGGGATGCGGTCAACCAAATCGCTAAATACCATCCCGTATTGGATTGGAACATGGAAGAATTAAAAAAATATATCCGAGCCCATGACGTTCCTTACAATACCTTGCACGAAAAGGGGTTTGTAAGCATAGGTTGCGCGCCATGCACACGCGCGATCAAGGAAGGAGAAAACTTTAGAGCCGGACGGTGGTGGTGGGAAAATGCGACGAATAAAGAATGTGGACTGCACCGAGGTAAATCATGAAAAACCATCTGTCTTATTTAGACTATCTAGAGTCGGAGTCGATTTATATTATGCGCGAAGTCGCAGGACAGTTTGATCGCCCAGCCTTGCTGTTCTCTGGTGGAAAGGACTCCATCACTTTAGTTCATTTGTGCGTAAAAGCTTTTGCGCCCGCCAAAATCCCCTTTCCATTGGTTCATATCGACACTGGCCACAATTTTCCTGAAGTGCTGGCCTACCGCGATGCTATGGCCGAACGAATTGGTGCAAAATTGGTGGTACGCAATGTGGGCGATACGATCAAAGCAAAAAAATTGAAAGAGCCGGGCGGCAAATTTCCCTCTCGCAATGCGCTTCAATCGTACACATTGCTGGAAACGATCGAAGAGTTTGGGTTTGACGCTTGCATAGGCGGCGCGCGCCGCGACGAGGAAAAGGCACGGGCGAAAGAACGGATTTTTTCAGTAAGAAACGAATTTGGCCATTGGGAGCCGAAGAAGCAACGCCCGGAAATGTGGAATTTGTATAACGGGAAAATAAACAAAGGTGAAAACGTCCGCGTCTTTCCAATTAGCAACTGGACTGAGCTGGATGTGTGGAGCTACATAAAAAGAGAAAATATTCCGCTGCCCTCCATCTATTTTTCGCATGAGAGAGAAGTGATGCTCGTCGGCAAACACCTGGTGGCCATGAGCCCGTTCGTTCAACGCGAAGCAAGCGATAAAATAGAAAGGCGTACCGTCCGCTATCGCACGGTAGGCGATATGACTTGCACTGCTGCCGTAGAAAGCACGGCTTATACAATAGATCAAATCGAACAAGAAATTTCGAATACCAATATAAGCGAGCGCGGCGAAACCCGCATCGACGATTTGATCAGTGAAGCAGCAATGGAAGACAGGAAGAAAAACGGATATTTTTGAAATTGGGAATCAGTGGGGGAAACAGATATGGGCTTACTTCGATTTCTGACCGCAGGAAGTGTAGATGATGGAAAAAGTACTTTAATCGGCCGTCTACTTTACGATACCAATTCAATCAAACTGGATCAACTGGAAACGGTCCAGCGTCAAACCAAAAACAAGCAGGATGGCGAGATAGACCTGGCATTGTTTGTCGACGGCTTGCGTGCCGAACGTGAGCAGGGCATAACAATCGATGTGGCCTACAAATATTTCCAAACCAAAAAAAAGAAATTTATCATAGCGGATACTCCAGGACATGTCCAATACACACGCAATATGGTGACGGGCGCTAGCAACAGCAATCTGATCATCATCCTCATCGATGCGCGTCTTGGCGTGGTGGAACAGACACGAAGGCATAGTATCATCGCATCGTTGCTGAAAATCCCCCATGTAACGGTGGCTATCAACAAAATGGACATGGTAGATTATTCACAGGATGTGTTTGAACGGATTGTCAAAGCTTATGCTGCAATAGCAAAAGATTTGCACATGGAAGAGGTCACATATATTCCAGTCAGTGCGTTGCAAGGCGACAATATCGTTTCCGCCTCGACGTACATGCCTTGGTATAGAGGGAAAAATTTGTTAGAGCATTTGGAGAGTGTAGACGTGGGACATGATCTCAATTTCACCCATGCACGCTTTCCTGTCCAATATGTCATCCGTCCGCAACAAGATGGTCTGCATGATTATAGAGGGTATTCAGGAAAAATTGTCAGTGGGGAATACACGAAAGGTCAGTCTGTAGTCGTGTTGCCTGAAGGACTGCGAAGCACCATACAAGCAATAGAAATAAACGGCCGGGAAGTGGAGAGAGCAATAGCCCCGCAAAGCGTGGTCATACGATTAAATGATGATATAGATATTAGCCGGGGTGATGTGATTGTCGCTGAAAACAATCAACCAAAAGTAAGCTGTGAACTGCAGGCAACGCTTTGCTGGACCGATTCGGTCAATTTGACAGTCGGCAAAAAATATCTCTTGCAAATCGGTTGCCGCATCGTCCGTGCGGTAGTGAAGGAAATCGAATACAAACTCTGTGTAAATACGCTGGAAAGACAGGTCAACATACAAGAAGCGGGTTTAAACGATATTGTAAAAGTAATTTTAAAAACCAGCGCCCCAGTCGTCTATGATGTGTACAACGACTTGCGTAACAGTGGCACTGCCATATTGATCGATGAAACGAGCAACAATACGGTAGCAGGATGCATGTTGCACTAAGTGATGAATCCCACAATGACAAAGATTACATGAAAAAAGCAATCAAACGGACGATATATTTTATTGGTGCAGGCCCTGGCGATCCGGATCTGTTAACGGTGAAAGCCGCTAAAATCCTCGCCCGTGCCCAAGCTGTTGTTGTAGACAGATTGGTAAGTCCTGAAATTTTGCGTCAATATGTCAATGCTGAGGCGAAAATATTTTTTGTCGGCAAACAAGGCCATTGCAGCACATCAACCACGCAGTCGGAAATCAATGACCTATTGGTCGCATTGGCAAAGGAATATCCCTGTGTGGCGCGGTTGAAGGGCGGCGATACAGCAATTTTTTCTAACATGATGGATGAGCTTGTAGCAGTTAATCAACATAACATTTCATATGAAATCGTACCGGGCATCACAGCAGCTTCGGGAGCATCCGCTTATACAGGCGTACCCCTGACAGCGCGTGGATATGCAACGGGCGTAAAGTTCTTATCGGGCTGCAGCCATGCCAAAATTTCAGACGAAGAATGGAAATGTCTGACGGAAGTGAATCATACCATGGTTTGGTACATGACCTCCCGAGAATGGCCCAAAGTAGCTCGCAAGCTGATATTTGCGGGCGCAGACCTAAAATTGCCTTTGCTGGTGGTTGAGCAGGCAACGACGCCAAATCAGCATGTACATCAGTTTTTGTTAGAAGATTTTTTAAGTGAACACTCAGAAATTGCGTTCATGAGTCCATCGATCATCATCGTCGGCAAAGTAGCAGCTTTGTATGAGCTGTTTTCGTGGTATGACGGGAAAAATGACAAGTCAGCTTACTTTCAACCACTACACGAAATTTTACCGGGTATCACTTTTGATAAAGCCATATAGAGATATTGCAAACATGCTTAAACAGCCTAAACAAAAAGAGTTTCAAGATTTAGTCAAAGACGCCACCCATGCGGAATTAGTGTGGATGAACGGCTTTTTACAAGGATTGCTGTCTCAAAATTCTCAGGCGACGCCCTCCTCCGCTGTTGGAAAACCTTTGGCGATTCCCGTGTGTTCGTTGTTGTATGGCACCGAAACGGGCAACTCCAAAAAATTGGCTGGCGATTTTGCGACCAAACTAAAAAAACACGGGGTCCAGGTCAAACTGAAAAGCATGGACCAATATCGTCTGAACGATTTGGAAAAAGAAGTCAATATGCTCGTAGTGATGAGCACTCACGGCGATGGAGAACCACCGGAAGCAGCCAAAAAGTTTTTTAATCATATCCACACTCAAAATCTATCGTTGAATCAATTGCAATACGCCGTCGTCGCATTAGGCGATACGGCTTATCCGCTTTTTTGCAAAGCTGGCGAAGATGTGGATAAACGTTTTGCCCAGCTAAATGCACAGCGCATGGCAGAGATGAAAAAATGCGATATCGATTTTGAGCAGGAGGCACATCAATGGTTGGATGAGTTGTTGGAAAAGGTTTTTTTGAAGAATGAGTCATCGGTTGCCGTAAAGCTTCCTACGCCTAAAGTTCAGCCGATTTCCGGTCGAAAAACGTACGACGCCACAGTGCTTGCCAGCATCAACTTAAATGATGATCAATCGAATAAGGAGACTTATCATATAGAATTGAAAACGGAGGAGCCGATTGATTACGAACCGGGCGATTCTTTGGGCGTTGTGCCTAGAAACTCAGCTTCTTCGGTCAAGAATGTCCTGCAATTGATGGGTTTGAATGGTTCGGAAACTTTTGAATACAAAGGGGGATCAGACACGGCCGTCGATCTATTTACAAAAAAAATAAACATACGGCACTTGCCAGAACGCATTGTGAGACACTATGCAGCATTCGTAAATAAAGACATTCCAGCCTTACGGATGGATTTGGCGGATTTGTTAACTAGGTATCCTGCCCAAAACATGAATTCGACAATAGCGCAACAAATGATTTCAATGCTCGATCCGATGGCGCCACGTTTGTATTCCCTATCATCTTCCCCGGCGGCGCATGGCGACATGGAAGTGCACATTACAGTCAGCAAGCACCATTTCGTGGCGAATGCTCAAAAGATTTTTGGCTTATGTTCCCCATATTTATCCGATTTGAATGCTGGCGATCAGGTGAAAGTGTATGTACAAAAAAACAGGGCGTTCAAATTGCCTGCGCCAGATGCTGATGTGATCATGATCGGGCCAGGAACCGGCATTGCCCCTTTTCGCTCATTTTTGTTCGAGCGTGATGCTGCGGGAGCCTCTGGGCGCAACTGGTTATTTTTTGGCGAGCAGCATTTTGTAAGTGATTTTTTGTATCAAACTGAATTGCAATCATTACTCAATACGAACGTCCTTACAAAATTGAATACTGCTTTTTCGCGAGATCAGAAAGAGAAAATTTATGTGCAGCATAAGCTGGAGCAGCATGCTGATGAATTGATGAAGTGGCTAGATGGGGGCGCTCATTTGTACATCTGCGGCACAAAAGATCCTATGAGTGTGGATGTGGAACATGCATTACTGCGCATTTTTTCCCAGAAAAAGAATATCAGTCAGACACAAGCGGAAGAGTATCTGCAATTATTGGGCGAGACAGGAAGATATCAAAAAGATGTCTATTAATTAAAATAAACACATGGTTAAAACAATGGAATCACCAGTAGAAAAAATCAAAAAGGGTAGTCATGGTCTGCGTGGAATGCTGAAAGATAGCTTGCTCGACGAGCACACCGGTGCTATTCGAGATGATGATCAAACCTTGATCAAGTTCCACGGCATGTATATGCAGGATGACCGGGATGTGCGAGATAAACGTGCCGAAAAGAAATTGGAACGCTTATACTCATTTATGATCCGCCTGCGATTGCCAGGCGGCTTTCTTACTTCCAGTCAATGGAAAGCTCTGCACGACATTGCAGGGGAACATTCCACAGGCATTATTAAAATCACTTCACGGCAAACCGTACAACTGCATGGCATTTTGAAATCCCATATCAAGCCCACATTGCAAGCCTTTAATAAGGTTAAACTGGATTCCATAGCCGCTTGTGGCGATGTGAACAGGAACGTGACAGTGACAGCTCACCCTAAAGCTTCTCCGGTGCATGAAGAGGTATTTTCATTTGCCGGACAAATCAGCGAAGCCTTGCTGCCCAAGACCCAAGCTTACTATGAAATATGGCTCGATGAGGAAAAAATTGCCGAGCATAACGAAGAAGACCCTTTGTATGAAAACCGCTATTTACCCCGTAAATTTAAAATTGCCATCGCCATTCCGCCATATAATGATGTAGATGTCTTCACAAACGACATCGGTTTGATCGCGATTATCGAAAACGGCAAACTCGTCGGATACAATATTTCTGCAGGCGGGGGCATGGGGACAACCCATGGCAATGCGGCCACTTACCCTAGGTTGGCAACGGTATTGGGTTTCGTAGAAAAAGAAAAAGCGCTTTCGGCGCTCTACGAAATCGTCACGATTCAGCGCGATTTCGGCAACCGCGAGGATAGAAAACTCTCCCGTCTGAAATACACCATCGACAGAATGGGTATCACAGCCTTTAAAGAGGAACTCGAATCCCGTATAAGCTTTTCATTATCACCTGCTAGAGACTATGCGTTTACACAGCGAGCGGACGATTTTGGCTGGCACTCGGACGCGGAAGGCAAATGGCACTACACCCTATTCGTCGAAAATGGGCGCGTGCTGGATCATGAACATGGTGTGCTATTTAAGACGGCCTGTCTTGAAATTGCGAAGACAGGAAAAGCTAATTTCCGCTTTACATGCAACCAAAATTTAGTGGTAAGCGATGTAGCGGTTTCAGACAAGGATTTTATCGACACAGTTTTGCGTCAACACAACATCGTCCAACATACCGAAAATGCTTCGCAAGTGCGTAAAAACTCGATGGCCTGTGTAGCCTTCAATACATGTCCGCTGGCGCTTGCCGAGGGGCAAAGGTATTTGCCGTCATTGATCAGCAAACTTGAAATCTTGCTGGCAAAACATCACATAGAGAAGGAAGGACCCATCGTGCGGATGACTGGCTGCCCGAATGGCTGCGCCAGGCCCTATATAGCTGAAGTCGGCTTTGTAGGCACTGCTTATGGCCGGTACAATGTCATGCTTGGCGGTGATGTGCGCGGCGAAAGGCTGAATAAATTGTATAAAGAAAATTTGGATGAAACAGAAATACTAAACGTGATGGACGCCCTTTTTGCGCAATACGCTAAACAGCGCAAAGGTCCTGAGGAATCGTTTGGTGATTTTGTGGTGCGGGCTAGCATCGTTTAAAAAACTTTAACTGATTGAACATGAACAACACTGTCGAAAAAAATATTGCAAATGTGACAAACACCTTGCTGCCTGTGTTTATAAAACTCGAACACATGCAAGTTCTGCTTGTGGGCGCAGGTCATGTAGCTCTGGAAAAATTAAAGACTATCAAACACAACGCTCCGCAAACACACATTTGTGTCGTTGCAAAAGAGATCAGCAGGCAGTTTGCCGACTATGCCTCCTCGTGCGTACATGTGGAGTTGATTAAAGACGATTACTCGAATCGTTATTTGAAAAATGCCGATGTCGTTTTTTCTGCAGTGAACGATCTTGCTTTAAGCAAACAAATATTTAGCGATGCACAGCAAGAGGGCAAATTATGCAACTCAGCCGATAAGCCCGACTTCTGTCATTTTTATTTAAGTTCGGTCGTCACTAAAGGCAATGTGAAAATTGCTATTTCCACCAACGGCAAATCCCCAACCATGGCTAAAAGGCTGAAAGAGGTATTGCAACAGGCGCTTCCCAACCAGCTGGACGACGTGGTGCAACATATGCACACCATCCGCGGCCGATTGGATGGAAATTTCGAACAAAAAGTCCAGCGACTGAACGAGATAACCCGAAGCATTGTGGAAAGTCATGCCGATCAGGCGGCGGATAAAGGCACGCTCTGGAGACGCATCAAGTTTGGATCCTTATTCGCTTTTTTTTGCATGATTGTCGGACATGTCATTTTATCTATGTTTCCCCTCCATCAATGGATATTCGAACTTCAAAGCATGGCTGCGGACATAGATTATCAATGGATGTCGATCATGTTCCTGACCGGATTTTTAGCCCAATTCGCAGACGGAATGCTGGGCATGGGCTATGGGGTCATTTCTACGACGGTATTATTATCAGCCGGAGTAAACCCCGCAATTGTCAGCAGCAGGGTGCATTCCACGCGTGTGTTTTCAAGCGGCTTATCAGGCTATAGCCATCACAAACTTGGGAACGTCAATAGGGAACTGTTCAAAACATTAGCTATTCCTGGAAGCATTGGCGCAATCATTGGGGCGTCGCTGGCTTGCTTGGCCGGAGAAAATCATTCCCATTGGGTTCGTCCTTTAGTATCCGTATATACTCTATATCTTGGTGTGCGCATCATCTGCAAAGCATTTATAACCAAGAAAAACATGGAAGAAATACGCAAAGCAGGGTGGCTGGCGACAGCTGGGGGGATGCTGGATGCCTTTGCCGGCGGAGGATGGGGCACATTGGTTACCGGTACGCTTATGTCTAAAACAAAAGATCCACGCATGGTAATCGGATCGGTTTGCCTGGCAGAATTTTTTGTAGTGCTGGTGGGCGCGCTGACTTTTTTCATTTTATTACAGCATGTGCCTTTGTATGATGTAGCTGCCATGATTATCGGCGGATTGCTGGCAGCGCCAATTTCAGCAAGTTTGGCAGGAAAGATGCCCCATAAATATTTGTATCAGTTAGTCGGCAGCTTAGTGGTCTTTTCTAGCGCCCGCACGCTTTGGAAAGCGTTGCTATGATCCAGATGATCTCACTACATCTTTTGTTGACTATCTAGTGAAAAAATTATAACAGTGTGTTTTAACTACGCGAGGGATTTATTATGAAAATTGCAAAAGATGTCACGGAATTAATTGGTAATACTCCTCTTGTCAGGATCAACCGCCTGACGGAAGGATTGCAAGCCGAAGTGGTGGCCAAACTTGAATACTTTAACCCTTCCCACAGCGTCAAGGACCGTATCGGTGTTTCTATGATCCTCGCAGCTGAAAAAGCGGGAATGATCAAGCCTGATACCATCATCATCGAACCGACGAGCGGCAATACGGGCATCGCTTTGGCTTTCGTCTGCGCTGCGCGAGGATATCCCTGCGTGCTTACCATGCCCGATACCATGAGCAAGGAACGGCGCGTCCTGCTCAAAGCTTTCGGAGCGAAACTGATTCTTACTCCAGGAGCGGAAGGAATGCCGGGTGCAATCAAGAAAGCTGAAGAAATCGCCGCAAGCGATCCGAGATATTTTATGCCCCAGCAGTTTGACAATCCTGCCAATCCGGAAATCCACCGCAAGACAACGGCAGAAGAAATCTGGAGAGATACCGATGGCAAAGTAGACATGATTGTCCTAGGGATCGGCACCGGCGGTACCATTACAGGAGTGGGGGAAGTGCTCAAATCACGCAAGCCTTCGATTCAAATGATTGCAGTTGAACCGGCTGCATCACCGGTGCTGTCCGGAGGACAGCGCGGTCCTCACCCGATCCAGGGAATCGGCGCCGGTTTCGTGCCAAAGATCTTAAATACTAAAATCTACGACGAGATCATTCAAGTTAAGAATGATGACGCTTTCAAACTGGCCCGCGAGATGGCTACCAAGGAAGGACTTCTGGTTGGAATATCTTCAGGCGCTGCGATGTGGGCAGCTTTGAATGTGGCCAAAAGACCTGAAAATGTCGGTAAACTTATCGTCGTCATCATTCCCTCTTTTGGGGAAAGGTATCTTAGCTCATCGTTATACGCGGATCTTATGGAGTAGTATGTTTGGGAGAACAAAAAAAGATATTGAATCCATCTTGCAGAGAGATCCGGCGGCACGGTCAAAGTGGGAAGTGTTTTTTACCTATCCCGGCTTTCATGCCATCGTGTATCATCGGGCCGCGCATTGGTTGTGGTATAAAAATTTTAAAACAATCGCCCGATTGCTATCATTCATCAGCCGGCATTTCACGGGGATCGAAATCCATCCGGGGGCCAAAATTGGAGAGCGCGTCTTTATTGACCATGGCATGGGGGTGGTGATTGGTGAAACAGCCGAAGTGATGAATGATGTAACGATCTACCATGGGGTTACTCTAGGGGGGACCACTCTGCAAAGGGTTAAACGCCATCCGACTATCGAAGAAGGGGTCATCATTGGCGCTGGGGCAAAGGTTCTAGGCCCTATCACCATCGGGCGTCATGCCCGGATCGGGGCGAACTCTGTGGTCATCAAATCAGTTCCCCCGAACTCAATCGTAGTCGGTGTTCCGGGACAGATCATCGTCCGCAGCAAAAAATTGCCGACTGCTGATAGCGATCAGCACACCGAACAGATGCCAGACGCTATCGGTGAATCTATGGAATCAGTCTTTAACAGATTGGAAAAAATCGAAGCAGCCTTGAAAGACAAGGTCAAGCACCTCGATACGCCTGCAATGCATGCTCCTGAAAAAGGAGTGTGGCGTGGAGAGGATTTCATGATTTAACCATCTTCCCATAATAAGGGGGTTATTTCCCAGTAGACGTCCTTGCCCCATTGGGAGATAGAATTTAATTTCATAGAATATTTGGATAGATTCCTTTATGTATCTGAATATTAGCGATATAGGATTTATTCCTTTATGTAATCCATTATGAATCAGGTAATTAAATCCATTCTTTTCTTTAAAATCTGTTAATTAAAATTTTGTTATTAAAATTTAAAATATTAATTTATAATTATAGTAAGGCTTGTTTACAAAACTCAGGTGGTGCTATATGGATATTTCTTCCAATCCGAGCATGGGTCCCGCTTTTGACTTGAACCCTATCGCTGAAACCCAAACCGATGTCAGTCCTGACTTCAATGCAACAGATGACAAAATTAATCAATTTGTCAAATCGCAACACAATTTGATTGACCGGGGTGGATTAAGTCATGAGGAAGTCGAGGGGATGAAACATCATCTCCAAGCTGCCGTCAAGCATCTTGAAGGGCGTATTCAAAAAGAACATATGGCGGACGACAAGGTCGAACGCAAGCTTGCCAAAATAGAATCACGGATCAAATCGTACATCAATGTCAAAACACGTATTGAAAAACATATTGAAAACATTGCGAAAATGGATCTTTCCCAAAGCAAGAAAGAGGTGCTAGCAGATCATGTTAGAGGACTCGGGGGATGGATTCTTGAACATATCGTGGATGGATCGATCAAAACCGAGGAAACGGTAAGCCAATTTTTAGGGAAGATTGATTCAGTTGTCACGCGTCGCCTTGAGAGTGCCCCTCAAACAAATAAATCGCGACAGGTCAAATCCACCGAGAAAAAAACAAACAAGCTATCAAGATTGATCGCTTTTGATCGCGGCAAATCTTATGTCAACCCGGAAGTAGAGGAAAAGAGCGGACGGCTTGTCAATCCGCTTCTCGATACAATCAACAGAGGAATGTTCGATTTCTCGGCAGCCAAATGGCTCATGGATAACGGGGTGTATCGTCCAGAACTGAGCCAGGAATCGAAATTGGCATTAAGCCGCCTTGTTCAGGAACACACCTCTTTTATCCGCGGCGCCATCCGCAACGGAGAGGCCAACCCTAACGAATTTGAAGACCTCTTCCAAGAAGCAGAAGCACGTGTGGCCGAAGGCATGCAGGGGTTAGCTCTGGTGGATCATTATAAACAAACCTTCAGTGATTCATTGCCTCCCATGACCAGTGAAGGGCGTCATTATGTCATGATGAAACTGGATGAGGAATTAAACAAGCTGATCGATGCGATGGTTGGCACTGGCAGCTTGCATCAGTTTGATCTAAGTACGCGCGAAGAAATTAAAACAGAGTTGGATCGCGTAAAATCGACGTTGGAGACAGCAGTCAAACAAGCCGTTGAATTCGACACACGCATGTTGCCAGCTCTGAAATCCCAAGAAGATAAATTGAGAGAAAGTGGTTTAAGCGAAACGGGACTGCGGCACATGAAACAGTTTATGGGTGATGCCCACGAACTCTTATTTGCAAAATTCAATAAAATTGGCGTCGCTGAAACAGCAATTAACAAATTTACAGCCTATTTCGAGCTCGAGTTTGGCGAAGTTAAGAAAATTGAAAATTTTAAGAATGAGATGCTCAAACTGATCGATCCCGCAGATGCCAACGCACAGCAGAAGATAAAACAGTTAGAAGTCGACATCGATAAAATGTATGCCGATTGGGAACAGGATATTATAGCGCCTGAAACATTTGATTACCGTTTTCAAATCATTAAAACAGCTTTAGAGAGCCCTCCTAAGCCTAAACCTGAAGTGGTCAAAACAAACCGGGTGAAAGCTCCAGCGGCAACTGAGGATCCAAATGCGAGATTATTCAGATCCGTGCAAATCGCGCGGAAAAATCAGCATGAAGAAATCAGCCAAGCCACAGATAAAACGAACGTTCAAGAACAGCTAAGGGTTTTTCTGGATGAAGAATATAGAAAAGAAGGGTTGGAAAGCTTGGATGCTATCCTTAAAAATGCTTTTAGTGATGTGGAAGTCAAAAAGAAACTGCGTCACATCGATGATGCTTTTGCTGAACTATTCATCAAGCTCGATCCTGATAAAAAATCTCTTTAGAACAAGTAAGGCCTTCAATGAGATATAAATAATAATAGGTAGTGTATGGATGCTTCAATCAGCTATGACGGACGGATAAAATCAACGGCGGCTCCTGTCGCGGATACCCAAACAGCGCCGAAAATTACACGCGAAATGGATGAAAAAATCCAACAATTCGTCCAATCGCAATCGGAAACAATCGCAAACGGTGCATTAAGCGAATCGGAAGTCAGTGAGATGCATAACCATTTGCAGGCAGCCGTGGCACATCTAAAAGGGCGGATCAGTAAAGAGCATTTGCCAGAGGATAAAATTGAACGAAAACTGGCAAAAATTGAATCACGGATTAAAGCGTATATTCAAGTTAAGCAACACGTGGAGAGTCGTATCCGCGAGGTGGCTAGACTCGAACTTCCCCAAGAACAAAAAGAAGCCTTGGGAGAAAATGTAAGAGGCCTTGGGATTTGGCTGCTTGAGCATATTGTGGATGGAAAAATCAAAACAGAAGAAACTGTTCATCAATTTTTAGCCAAAATCGATTCCGTTGTCAGTACCCGCATTTCCGCCGCTCCCCAACGTCCGCATGTGATGAGCCAGTCCGTTCCGACTGTTGATCAACAAATAATGGAAGCACGTAAGCAAGAGTTCACAGCAATGGATCCTGAAACAGAGCGTATTACTGCCGAGCACGTGAATCCGCTTTTAGCAAAAATAAATAAGGGCGACCTCGATCTCATTGCTGAAGTATGGATTGAAGCAAACAACATTAAAGATGCAAAACTAAGTCAGGAATCGAAGCTTGTTTTGAGTCAGCTTGTCAGAGATCATACAGCCGTGATTCGCTCAAATATCAGGAGTGGACTGATCAAGACCCAAGATTTCCCCTTCTATTTTGACAGCGCCAAAACCCTCGTTACAGAGGGGATGCAGGGGTATGCTTACATCGATCATAGGAAACAGCTGCTGATTGAAAAATTAAGGTCCTCACTGAGCGAGACCGCTTTTAACTATATGATGGGGCAGTTAGGGATGGAACTGTCTAAATTGAATGAGGAGTTTACTACAGTTATCCTTGACGGAAACACTTTTTCAAGCCCGGTTTCGAACCATATTGATCTTAAAAAACGGTGGGATAAGCTCGAAGAGATATTTACTCAATTGGCCCCGCGATTCGTTCCCCAACGGTTTGAACCTTTTTACCACCTTTTATCTGAAGCGGTTACCCGCCAGGAGCACCAATTGGCTAAAGGTCAATTTAGTCCAAGCGGCCAATATTTGATGAATCAAACGTTTGATCAGTTGGTTGGCGACGCTTTTGCCAAATTTGCCAGAGGAAATGAAGAAACGAAGGCGATTATCGAGAAACTTGAGAAAAATTATCAAAGGCCCTTTGCTGTTGCTGCGAATATTGAAAAGGTAAGACAGGAAATATTGAAACAAATTTCGACCTCTGGAGGCAAAGTAGAGCAACAAACGGAAAAGCTGGAGGGTGAAATTTTGAAATTATACCAAGATTGGAGTGACAGTAAAATTTCATCGCCGACAGAATTTGAAAAGCGTCTCACCGAGATTAAAGCAGCTTTCTCGCCCGCATCTAAACCTGTGGACGCAGCGGCAGTCCAACAACAAGTGAAAGCACAGGCTAAAACGCTCGTCGACTTCATTAGACAACTCTACACGGAAATTGATAAACAAACGGAAGATGTAAAAATACAAGAGGACTTAAAAGCGTTTTTGCGGGGTCAACTGAAAGAGGCGGGGCTCACCACAAAAGAGCTTACCAGCAATCCTAAATCGGTTGCACAGATCAGACATGCCTTGTCGGAAATCGATCTTGCGCTTCAGGTTAGAATGGTGGAAGTGATTCCTCGAAAGAAATAACCCCACGCGAAGGCCGAAGGCCTTCGGCCTTGAGGTTATCTCTGTGCTTCTGTGATTATTCTTTAAAAAAGCTCTTCGAAGTCGCGCACGAGCTGCGTTAACTTATGGTCAAACTCCACCAACGCTTCATGGCGCAGCTTTTCAAGCCGCTCTTTTTCGACATGTTTGGCATCATTGATCGACCGGAGCAATTGAATAGATTCATTCTTAAAATGATCAATGTTATGCTGGGCTTCGCTCCACGCCTTCTTTAATAGGAGAAACTTTTTGGCGCTTTGGGAAAATAACAACGCTTTCCAACTGCCAATAGCTGCCATCTCGTGCTTATAGGTGACTAAAATCCGTTCCCGGGCTTTCTTGATCAGATGCGAAATCGTCTCCCGCTCCGGATTCATCACGTAGCTTGCCACCGCAGCGGTCGTACCGATCAGGGAGGCAAAGGCAATCGAGCATTTCTGCAGCAGCAGCGAATTTTCATAAATATGCTGCGTCAGCCCCGATGGATTGCAGTTATAGACAAACCAGGCCAATCCATAGAAAAAAAGGGCAAAAAGGGCAAAAACCCCTCGATAAAGCAAAATCGACTCTTTTTTGGCCTGATAGACCGGTAATTCGTACGATTTATCAGGATCCTCCATTTCCTGCCGGAAACGGGCTAATTCATCTAGGGCGGGTTTTTGCCGGCTAGCCACCTGATGGGTGAATAGGCGCTCAATAACAGGGGTTTTTGGCAATTCTAGGACAGGATATCTTTGTAAAGATTGATTCATTAGCATGACCTCGATAATAATTTATTTAAATAAACATAATAACTAAAATAATGATTATTATCAAGATTTAATAAGGTAATGCTATTTTTTGCTATTTTTCCCTCTTTTTTGGGAGATTTTGTCTAATTTACGCCTTTCTAGCCATGAAAGGGAGTTTTTACCTTCTTTAGAGATTTTTTCTAGCATTTTGTCCACGAACTCCTCTTCCTGCTGATGGGTTCTCGCTTCTTTTAAGGTGACAATTTTTTGATTTTCTTCCCGGTACCCCACCCATCGACTGTGTACCATGCTAGACACCCGATCAAAAAAATGGTCCATGGGGCGCATCCATTGATAAGGTCCGTTTAACCCCCATCCCAATTTTGCATACAGGTAAGCGGTAACAATAGCAGACACCGTTAGGGTTAAATTGACCAGATCCCCCTGTGCGAGAAAGACGAATAAAGCTCCGCCCACCAAGCACGCCAGCAAGATTTTAATAGGGATTTCGACAATGAAGAAAAAGAGGAGTTCCCGGTTAGGGTAGATCATCGCGAAGACAACGAATAGGGATAAAGTGGCTGCGAAAGCCCCTGCAATCACTGTGGGGGAATGTGTGGCAGCTAATGCTGCCCAGCCTAGGACGCCGGTCACTACTCCGCAAAAAAGATAAAACCGCAAAAACGCTTTGCTTCCAAATAAGACGGCGATTTCCGTACCAATCATCCAAATCAGGTAAGAAACGATCAAGAGGTTGATGAGCAGCTCGAAGGTAATCCCGTAGGGAGCCGGCTGAACAAACAAGTAAGTCAGCGGCTGCCATAGAAACCGCTCATGCCAACCCGATAAGGATAGGCTCAGCAGCCATTGCGGACTCAGATTTAAGTAGGCTTGAAAAGAGGAGTCCAGCCAGGCGGATGCGATGGAGATTCCGCAAGTGAGCCAAATGACCCAACGAACGACACCCGGAGTAAAGTCCGGTGTAAACCGGTACCTCGATGCTGAAACCATACAACTGACTATACAGAAAGATAGGGGATTAATCCACTAAATCCACGAATTCGTAGCAGCTGAGATAACCGTTTTTGCACCATTCGGCTACTTTCTCGTGCTCACTTTCGGAGGATAAGCTCGAACTACTGTCATTGAAGAAGACCCAGCGATCCTTGCCCTCAATTTTTTGTACCCCCCAGGCGGTATAATGTCCGCCGCTGCATCCGCCGCCGTGGATTCCCACCGAAGTGAGCCGGTAGCGGGCTTTTTTACGGTGGCCTTCGATAGGGATATCGAGGAGTGGATCAAAATGGGTGGGAGAATAAATTTTATACCCATACCCGCTTTCCGTATTGCTGAAGCGTTTAAGGATAATGGGAAGAAATCTAGGAATCTTGTTAACGACCTCTTCGCCGTTAGCTAAGGACACATGCAGCTTAAATTGTTTTACAGAGACTGTGTCTTTAGGAATTTCAGGAGCTCGCAGATGAGTTCCGAAGGCGGATTCGAACGTTTCTCGCTTCTCACGGTCGTTTAGCATGATGTCACTTAGAATAAGATCGAAATCGGTTTTTGTATCAGTGCTGTTGCCTGCATTACCGATGGGTTCAAGGGAAGGAGCTTTGTGTGGCAGGTCAACTTGCCAGAATACGAAGGGGGAGATTTTTGTCTCTTTAGTGGGGTAATCAGGAGGCGTCCCGTTTGGAAAACGATAATTAGATTCGGTGAATTTTTCAAACGTGGGCAGCTCTAACATTTCACAAACAGATGTCAACGCTTCTTCAATATCGTGCTGGATGCCTAGCGGCAAACGGTCTTTTACCGTATTCGGTTTGTGCGAGCTGTTTTCAAGTTTTGCGTAGCGTTCGTAACGTTGATTATTATCGATAATTTTTTGTTTGTAATAGTCATTAATATAGGTAATAAATTTATCGAGCTCGCTGCCAGGAATCGACTCTCCTTTTTGGGAGAGGGTCATCAAGTGCCTAAGTTGTTCAACAAACTGAAGCCGGATCTTGAAGGCTACATCTGATTCAACGATTTTGCCGCTAATGATGGATCCATTTTCAAGCGCTTTAATCTCTCTTTGCTTTGCGGTAAATGCCTGCAGGTCGGGATGACGCAGATAGTGCAACGCTGCTAGTAGAGGCTGATTATTCCCTGCGGGAATCTCATTTAAACGCAATTTGTCTTGGTTTAGCTCCAGCGGTTTAGGCAATTCCAGGAGTTCATTGAAGATGCGCGAAACTGTCTCAATCGTGCAGGGGCCATTTAATGGAAGAACCTCTTCCACAGGCAGCGGATGGAAGGGGATTTGCGCCCCGGCGCAATACACTTCATGCAGCTTATTGCGGTCCACGTATCTTTGTTGATAATACTCACGGATCATTTTGACCAACCGCTCGAGTTCAGCATGGATTGCTTTGTCTTCCTTCAGGTGCGTTAGCACGTTCGCGAGTTCTTCAATACATCTTTTCCGGATTTCCCACGCCTGAGCGGATTCTTTTCGTATTAATTGAATGTTTTCTTCAATCGGTTTAAATGTTCTTTCAGGAGCAATGAACGTGTGGAATGCTGGGTTTGCACTCAAACACTGCATGAGTGAAGCCATGTAACAATTCATGCCACTATTGCCGAATCCGCTCCGCACAACCGTTGTTGATTTGCTGTCCCAGGCAAGCGAGGGAGTAGGCGTAGGCTTGCCGGTAGCAAGTTCCGGTTTCTTCTGACCGTTTTCTCCCTTTTCATCTAAATCGAAAAGGATGACAAGGATATCTTTTGTCGTGGTGCAAACTCCCTTAATCGACTCTAAAAGAATGGAAGAGATCACAAATTCTGTCGAACGCAAAATGACATAAACAGACCGCAGGGCAACCTGATTAACCGTCTTCACGTATTCGTTGGCACTAGGGGTAACTTTCCGTCCAAGCCAGTGAGCCGTTTTTACAGGATAGGCAGGTTTTTTAACGGAAGGGATAGGGTTCGGAGTTTTTTGGAGATCCGGCGGCGCTAAAGTCGATAGGCATGGAGCCGAAAGGCTGCGCGGGATTTTAATTGAAACGGGAATTGGAGTTGGATCCATTTTATTTCATTTATTAATAAATTATTAAGATTAATAATCCATAATTATAGTAAAGAGTGTGTTTAATTGAAAGAAGTAAAATAGTTTTTAATACCTTAGGTCAAGCTCAGTAACTATCAACCACAGAGCCAGTGAGATCACGGAGAAGAATTGAGACTGGGAGAGTAGCTGCTATTCTCGCGCTTTAAAGTATTTGGTAACTAAATTCTATAACTTTTCTCAATTCCCTCATAATTGACTCAGTGATCTCACTGGCTCAGTGGTGAATTGTAAACAAAGCACAGAGCTCAAACCCCTTGTTATAAAAGCCAGATTTGCGTATCATGCTCCTATTATACAACATTTCTGGAGCATAACATGAAAAAAGATATCCATCCGAAGTATCAACAAGTTCTTTTTGTCGACTCATCCACTGGCTACAAATTTGTGTGCGGGTCCGCCTTAACATCCGATTCAACCGAAACGTTCGAAGGCAAAGAATACCCAGTTTGCTACGTATCGGTCTCCTCATCTTCACACCCTTTATTCACTGGCAATAAGCAACTGATCGATACCGAAGGCCGGGTAGATAAATTTAATAAGCGCTATAGCGCAGCGGCAGCTAAAAAGGCCCCAACTAACAACGAGAAAGAAGAACAAGAAAGCAAAGGGCAAAAAAAGCAGCCTAAGAAGAAAAAGTAGCTTCTTACAGCGGAAGTTTTAAAAGAGGGCAGGCGGTTACGTCTGCCCTCTTTTTTGTTCCGCCAGTCTAAATTCAAATAAACACTTTACCATCCCGCCTTATGGAAA
>JAGVLX010000073.1 GCA_020054065.1 Parachlamydiales bacterium
ATTTTACTACATCTTTGGGGTCAACAAAGAGAAGAAAACCTTTGTCCCTTCATTCGATGTAACCGTGCTAAACGGCGAGCGGGGCAGCATCGATTTTGTCGGAGTCCCCATCCGCTATACAACATTTTACCAACTCGGCATCCCGGTCAACGGCTATATTTTTGGCGATTTAGCCTATCTATCCGACATCTCCAAATACCCCGAATCGTTGTTTGAAGACTTAAAGGGAATCAAAACCCTGGTGGTCAGCGCCCTGCGCTTTACCCCTTCTCCGATGCATTTCACGATCGACGAAGCGATTGACTTTGCCCGCAAAGTGGGCGCCGAACGCACCTACTTTACTCACATCGCCCACGAAGTTGAGCATGAACATACCAACAGCTATCTTCCCGAGAATATCCGGCTCGCGTATGATGGTTTAGAAATTGACTTCAACATGTAATTTATGCACGAAAATATTCAGACCATCAAACCGCAGGCTGTCCTCGTTTCTGTCTACAAAGGGACGCCTAACCTCAAAGTGTGCCAAGATCATCTCGATGAACTCGAACTGTTAGCCGAAACCGCCGGCATCGATGCCATCATAAAAATTCCTTGTCCGATTCGGACCATGAATGTGGCGACCTATCTGCAGAAGGGTAAAATCGAAGAGATCAAATCGATCATCCAGGAGAAAAAAGCGAATATCTTGATTTTTGACGAAGAGATTAGCCCCGCGCAGCAACGCAATCTAGAAAAGGCATTCGGCGTCCGCGTCATGGACCGGACTGAACTCATTTTAGAAGTGTTTGGACAACGCGCGCAAACCCGCGAAGCGCGCTTGCAAATTGATTTGGCCAAAACAAAATATCAACTCCCACGCCTTAAAAATCTTTGGGGACATCTTTCGCGCCAACGCGGCGGCGGGAGTGGCGGGGTGTTCTTGAAAGGGGAAGGGGAGAAACAGATCGAGCTTGACCGCCGGATGGTTAAAGAACAGATCGAAAAGCTGCAAGCCCAACTGCACGAAGTGCGCCTCCATCGTGAAACGCAGCGCGCCGGACGCGCCAAGAGCGCCATCCCCATCTTTGCCATTGTTGGCTATACTAACGCAGGAAAATCAACCCTTCTCAATGCCCTCACCGCAGCAGATGTGTTTGTTGAAGATAAACTCTTCGCCACGCTCGATACGACGACCCGCAAATTTACTCTGCCGAATAATCAAGATATCCTCCTTATCGATACGGTTGGATTTATCCGCAAACTGCCCCACACCCTCGTGGCGGCGTTCAAAGGCACTCTGGAAGAAGCATTGTATGCCGATTTTCTTCTTCACCTCATCGATGTCAGCAATCCTTTGGCGGAAGAACAAGCCGAAACAACCTTGCAGGTGTTGAAAGAGCTCAACGCTCATGATAAGCCGATCATTACCCTGCTCAATAAGATCGATAAGCCCGGAACGGCTTCCATGGCTAGCAAACTGCGAATCAAATACCCGCACACCGTGCAACTTTCCGCCCTTAAGCGGGAAGGATTCGAAGAGTTAGAAGAGCTCATGCTGGAAGAAATTAATAAGCGGCGCCAACATGTCGCGCTCCGTATTCCCCAAAAGGATTATCACATCATCAACGAAATCTTGACTCAAGGCAAAATCCTCAAACAAGAGTATGAAGAAAACGACATTCTCGTCACTGCCGACCTGCCTTCAAACGCTCTTGTCAAACTAAAAAAGTATCTTGTTGAAACAACATGACCAGCGATGTGGCTGCAGCAAAAAAATTCACCATACGCCATCTTCCCCATTCTGAACGCCCGCGCGAAAAAATGATCCAAAACGGCCCCAAGTCGCTGTCGACTGTCGAGCTACTGGCGATTCTTTTGGGGAGTGGCACGCGCCAAACACCGGTGCTTCAGCTGGCCCAAGAACTGATGGCTCACTTTGGTTCGCTGGAAAACCTGGCGGAATCCTCGGTTGCCGAATTGCGACAAATTAAAGGAATCGGCCTGGCAAAAGCCATCCAATTGAAAGCGGCGTTTGGACTTAGTTCAAAACTTGTGAGACCAGCCATCCCGGAAAAAATCCGCATCGACCATCCAGAACATGCTTACCATTTATTGAAGGATGAACTCATTCATGAAAAACGGGAGCTTTTTATTATCATTATGCTGGATATCCGTGGGTATGTAATTTGCTACGATACGGTTTCCATCGGAACGTTGACCAGCACCCTGGTCCATCCTCGCGAGGTGTTTTATCCAGCGATTCGCAATAAGGCTGCCTCCATTATTCTGGCTCACAATCATCCAAGCGGGGACCTCTCCCCCTCAACCCAGGACCTGCAGCTCACCAAAGCTCTTAAGGATGCCGGCCAGCTCATCGGAATCCCGGTTACCGATCATCTCATTATCGCCCATACGGGCTTTCTATCGTTCAAACAACAGAAATTGATATAATAATTATTTTAAACATAATAATATTGTTATGTTTGTTCTTATTTCTTAATTAATAATGTCTATTTTGTTATAATTATACAAAATTAACTAACTCTTTAATAATTCTTAAAATAGTTGAAGCATAAGACTGTCTTATTGACTTAAGACGGAGTTTAAGACATGGACGCAGCAAAAAAAGCCCCTACATTAACAGAAAGAGCACTCGGCATGTTTTCGAGTGCTTTAACGTATACGACGACAGGGATCGCCACTGCCGCGAATGCTAGCGTCAACGCTGTGGCCAATAATGCGCTTTATGTGGCCACTAGTGGATGGAATCCAGAAGGATCGCTCTATACGCCAGGGCAAAACCGGGCTTTCCGTACCTTTTTAGGGGACGCGTCGAACTCACCTGACATTGCAAACCTGTGCCGCGTTTCGGTAACAAAATTTTTGAATCCGCTACTTTCTAACGCACGCTTGAATGCGATGTTAGGGGAAGGGTGGCTGGCCGGAAAAGTGAATGAAATTAAAACAGCTAATGAAAACCTGTTGCCGATGTTAGTGGAATCGACACTTCTAAAGATTTTCGACACCCTTGGACATATGGCCCAGAAGGCATACAATCATGTGGGCCAAGCACAGAACCCCGAACAGTTTTTTGGGGAAATGTTGATGAGTGTATTTGGAGTCACGCACTTTGATGGCGTTTGTGAGAAGTTGAAAGAAGCGCGCCGCTGTGAGGATGCGCCGTTTGTTCCTTACCCAGAAAAAGAGAAAAAGATCGGCCGGACTCCATCCGAACAAATCGCTATGGAATTGGCCGAGTATATCGAGGCGACAGAAAAAACCTTAAAATACATTAAGGTGCGTCAGAAAAATCAGCTTGGAACGACCTCCTTTGCCTGGCTCTATGAATTGGAAGCGCATCTAACAGAGATGAAAAAAATCAGCGCGAAATATAGCGTGGTACAATTTGAGAATGTGGACGCGACTAAAATGGAAACAAAGACGGAAACGTTCCATGTTCCCCAGATTTGGACCGAGTTCTACCCGATCAAACAAAAACGTAATGAGATGGCGTATCAGTACGTTAAACTGATGGATGAAATGATCAAGGGAGATCGGGGGCATACGCAGGATGCTTTGGTGTATTTATTCAAAGATCCTCAAGACCGCCTAAAAATCCTTAATTTCTTACGGGCAATCGTGACCGATGCCCAAAAAAGGGAAGTGATCGATCAAGATGTAGAAGCGTACCTGAATATCCTCGTCAACCTGAACGATATCGTTTGGGAAAAGGGGGATGTTCGTTATAAGCATGCCTTTAATTGCCTAGAAATTATCCTTTGTAATGCGAAAAAAATTGGCGTCTTTGACCGTTATCCGGAACATCAAGAGGCGATCAACCTGATCCGCCGTGAAAATCGTTTATGGCATATCGTGACGACGGTTTGCGACGATTTCTTCGCGAATGTTATTGTGGGTGGAGCATACGGATTGAATCTTCCTCCTCTGGCTCAAAAAGGATTAGATTATTACTGGAAGTGGCTGGTCAGTGAAGTCGTACCGCAGCTGATGTTGGACACGATCCATGACATGTACGATTTCCGGAAAGATAAAAGAGCGTTGGAGACGATCCAAAAACTTGAGTGCGCTGCTCAACTAAGAACCATCTGTGCTGCTGCCTCTTCAAAGATGATGCGTTTGGGAACGGAGTATGTCTCCGCGAATCCTCTATTGGGAACAAGCAAACCTGCAGAAGCGGAAGCACAGCTCAGAAAGAAGTGGGAGAAAGGGGAGTTGTCTGAAACCGTAGCCATTCAGGAACTTCATGATTTAAAAGCGAGTGAGTTTGTCGACCGCTCCATCAGAAATCTGGCTGCAGAAGGGCGCGTGGGCGGAGTCGAGCCGTTAAAACACGCCTTGATTGAGTTAATCAATGCTTACCTCCTGCAAATGACTGGCAGTGCGGCAGCGATGATGAGCCGTTCTGGATTTGTGGTATTTGATGCTGCCAACAAAAAGTTCTTCATTAGTGCACTTTTGACCTATTTTGTACGTTCAAGCGGCATTGCCATGATAAAAGAGTACCAAGAAATGGCAAAAGATCCGTCAAAGACTGATAGAAAAAGATTGCATCAATTTTGCACGCACGTCGTCACGAACATGTTGAAGACAGTAGGTTTTGAAAATGCCCAAAGTTTACCTGTGCCGCAAGCCTATAAAAATGATGTATGGAACTCAATCATTCAAGCGGGCGCACCTATCGTCTATGACTTCTTTACCAATGGAATCGCTGTCACCGATGAGTATGCAGCCAATCTGGAAAAAATCGACGAACGGATGGATGGTAATGGCGTTCAGAAGCTAAGCCGCGACATGGCTGTCGCCCTGCCGCATGTTTTAGCCTTGCATGCCGAGGCTGTTGCTAGGGATGCGAAGCAAGTTCCCACTATAGGGCTGCACCTTGTCACCTTGCTTGAAAAACATCTGGGAGTTGCGCGTGAACAAGCAGTATGGATTCACAGCAACCTGATCCGCTTCTTGCGTCAAGAAGGCGCCTTCTTCACACCCTATCTGGAAAGCCTCCTTGTCGACCTATTTGCTTCGATGACAGAAGCAGCCCTGCCTGCTCCAGAACCCCTGCCTAAGCCAGAACCCCAGCAGCCAGTTGACGAGTTGGATGCCCTATTGCGTGCGCTTACAGCACAAGCTGTTGCCCCTGCCCAGCCTAAACTAAACGGGAAATTACTTCCTGTGTTGATGGCGAATCTCATGCGCTTAATTCGGCAAGAATTTCTTGAAAATCGGGTGAAGAATGTTACATCGCAGCAGTTAGCTGCCATTCAAGCCGAACCAGATGCGGATAAGCGTAGTGTGTTGATCAGCCAAACATACAGTGAGCATGCTGAACGGGTGCTGAATCAAGCAGGCTTATTCTATGATCAATTAAAGCTGCCAAAATTGCTTAAACCGGTGCTATGGGACTTATTGAAATCGCTGATTGCCGAACAACTCTATGATTTGCATCGGGGCATTGGAGATAAATTTGTCACCGCTCCTCAAGAATTAGCTGCACAATTAAATCATGATGCTGACCGTGTAAATGCGCTTGTGGATCAGATTGAACTGCTTGCTGAAAATATGGTTAAAAAGGGAAAAGGGGTTGCCGTTACGCTTCTCGGAGGAACGGAACAAACGATCGCGCATGCAGCTGGTCAGAACATCACCACATTGGCGAACGGCCTACAGGTTCGATTGGATCCATCCAGTCAGGATTGGCTGAAGGTTGAAACAGTTGCCCTGTTCAAAAATGAAGAGCTAGTAAAAGAAACGAATAAAACCGTATCCAATGTGCTGGTCTATTTGATCAATCGCATGACGCACTCGGTTAAACACCTGTTGACCGATCCGCTGTTATTTAAAAAAGGTGCGATTGGCCTGTTGAACACTGTGACAAGCCACCTGCGGGAGATTCAACGGGTCAGAAAAGGAGAACCTGCCGTGCGCCTTTCCGGCAACGATCGGGCCGCATTCATTGCGAATCTCTATTCAGATGTGACCCAAAAACTGTTAAAAATTGTATTTCCTAGTGGACAGAGTGATTTACCTGTTCCGCAATCGGAGCAAGCAAACACATGGAAAACGATTCAGGAAACGATTGAAACTGAGTTAAAGAAAGCGCTGGATCCTTACATTGTCTTGTTAACCAACCGTCAAAAACGGTTGCAGTTTGTTCATCAGTCGCTGCGGAACGTGCAGACCGATTTAGTTGCTATGATTCGCGCTCAGGGCGGACGTGTCGCCGACTTAGCTGACGATCGCAAAACAGCGAGCTTGGCCGATCAACAAAAACAGCTTGAGCAAGAACTGTTGGACACGACTAGCTTGGCTCTGCACTATGTGTTCGACACGGTCTGGAATCGCGTAACAACTGTCTTAGAATCGTTGCTTGCAAAGGTGCTAGGTGTTAAAGGCGCCCATGCCGTTGCGGTTTTGACACGGCTTGCTGTTGTGACCATCTTGGGTACCGTATTAAAGATTGTGCTTTATCCGATTATCGTGGTAAACCGTGCGATCTACCGTAAGGCCGTGCGAAGCTTGGCCAATCATGCAGTGTGGATGATCAGCCGGGAGGAGCATATCAACTTGCTCAAAAACGGGATCGACCATCTGTTTGCCCTATTGGGAGAACAATACACTCACAAAGGGGAAGTGAATCCGGCTGTCATTGAATCGTTCCTGAATCGTGGAGTCGCAGATCTCACCGAGCAGCTGCCGCAGCTGATCCCATCCGCTCTCTTGAAGCCAGTATGGTTTTTGGGCGGTAGAAAGATTAAGTCTGCCGTGAAAACCCACGTGCTACAAACGATCACAACAGCCTTCAATGAGAATTTGCCTGGCAAGCAGGCTCCTTTAGAAGAGTTGTTAGCCCTCGCAAACAATACTCTCTAAACTAAGCAGGACCAGGATAAACAAGACACACAGGACCAACAGGACCGGGTTGGTCGTGTGTTTTTAGTCGTTTTTCTCCACCCATTCTGATATACTTGCAGCTATGAAAAAATTTAAAGTTGTTTCTTTAGGCTGCCGCACAAATCAATACGAAGGTCAGGCGTTTCACGACCAATTAACCCAGATGGGTTATGAAAAAGCCCGCGATCATGAAAGCGCTGACCTATGCATCGTCAACACCTGCACCGTCACAGAATCGGCCGATAGCTCCAGCAGGCATGAGATCCGCCAGCTCCATCGCCAAAATCCGGGCGCTAAAATCGTTGTCACGGGTTGTTATGCGGAACGGCAACCAGAAACCGTCAAACAGATCGAAGGGGTCACCCACGTCATTTCAAACAAAGATAAAGAACAGCTTCTAGACATCGTGTTTCCTGAAGAAGAAGTCCCTGAGTTTTCCATCAAAAATTTTGATGCCCATACCCGCGCATTTGTTAAAGCACAAGACGGATGCAACTCTTTCTGCACCTACTGCATCATTCCCTATGTCAGAGGGCGTTCCAAATCCCGCACCACCGATGATGTCCTCGCTGAAGTCAAGCAGCTGATTGCAAATGGCTACAAAGAAATTGTTTTAACCGGGATCAACATTGGCGATTTTGACGGCAACATTCCTGCCGGCCAAAAACCAGATCGTCTAGCTGACCTAATCAGGGCAGTGGACCAAGTACCCGGTTTGGAACGGCTGCGGGTTTCTTCCATCGATCCCGACGAAGTGGACGAAGATCTTGCCGATGCGATCTTGAATGGCAAACACACCTGTCCCTCCATGCATATCGTGTTGCAATCTGGCTCAAACGTGATCTTAAAACGAATGAACCGCAAATACACGCGTCAAATCTTTCAATCAACGGTCGACAAATTGCGGAAAGCCAATCCCGATTTCACCTTTACGACCGATATCATCGTCGGATTTCCGGGAGAGACCGATGCCGACCATCAAGAAACTCTTGCTGTCATGCGCGAGACGAACTTCGCCAAAGTCCATATGTTTCCCTATAGCGACCGCCCGCGCACGCGCGCGGCAACCTATCCCAATAAGGTTCACCCCACCGTCATTAAGCAACGGAAACAAGAGGTGATGCATCTGGCCGAGCAGCAAAGTTATCTCTTGCGTGATCGTTATGTCGGCCGTAAAATGACGATTTTGACCGAAAGTTTGGACGAGAGCCGTCCTGGAGAAATCTCTGGCCATACCACGAATTTTTTGCAGGTCTGGATTCCAGCTCACTCCTATCAAGCGAATCAACTCGTCGAAGTAGAGCTCGTTTCCAATACTCCTTCAGGACTTCTCGGCAAGGTAGTGTATTAGTTAGTTTAATTATTCTTTATCAATTGTCGTATAAAAAGTCTTAGTTTATACTTTTATTATTTATTAATAATGAAAGAATATAAATAAGGGGTTTATATGGACTTACCTCCTGTGGGATCTCCATCGGTTCCAAATCAAAACAGCTACACGAGTCTTGACCTGAAAGAAATCGATGAGATTTTTAACGAGCTTAATGACGATCTACTTAATCAAGATATTCCACCCGATCTGTTAAAGGAAATTTTAGACTCTATACCCGAAACCCCCGCGGCGAGTCCAACGCTTCCAAAGCCAGCGGAAATCAGAACTGAAGATTCTTCCTTAACACCTATTTATGCCGCTGCCATCCAATCAAACCCGCTTTGCAAAGAGAAAAATGAATCGGAAATGGATTGTGTGATTATTGATCAAGTTCAAGGGAATCCCATTTCAAAAAAACGACCTGGGGAATCTGTGAGGGGATTAAAGGTTCACGAGGCTAAACTTGTGCGATCTAAACGTTCAGTCCCCCATACGCTTCATTTTACTTTAAAGGCTAAAGGGAAGAAAGCGAATCCTAGTGTGGTCTTCGACACGGGGAGAGAAAGGGTACGGCGCGAATGGAAAGGGTTTAGCTATGAGGGGGACACCGATTCTCATCATCTTCCGCATGGTCGTGGAACGCTCTATCGACCCGATAAGACACGTAAGGTAACCGGGAATTTTAATCATGGGACTTTAGAGGGATTTGGAACCTCCTACCACAACGACGGAATAACGATTGCATATGAAGGGATGTTTGCAAATGATCTGCCGAACGGCCAGGGGAGAGTGCATTTGGAAAGTGGTTCTTTATTTTATGAAGGATCTTTTCTAAATGGAGCATTAACGGGTAAGGGTAAACTGTATGATGCGTTGTCTCGGCTACGCTATGAAGGGGAAATTCTGAATGGCATATTTCATGGGGATGGAATCTTGTATTGTGACGAAACATCGTTCTTAGAAGCAAAATTTCATCAAGGCTTTGCCAATGGAATTGGAAGGCATGTGTATTATAAAGTTCTCGACAAAGCATTACGCGTTGAAACGCATATCGGGCCTTATATCCAGGGGATCAGACAGGGTCTATTTGATGTATTTATAGATGATGTCTTATGTCAGAAGCGAAATTATTGTGATGGTGTCCTAATTCGCTTGTATGTCTAAAAAATAATTTTATTGCTAAACTTTTGAAATTTATTATTAATTCATGTAATATGGTTTGATGTTTTTATTTAATAATAAGTAATTAACTAAAAAATAATTCAAGGTTGTATGAACGTACCCTCAGCAGAAAATGCATGCTGTTCATTCACGGCAATTCCAAATTCTAAAATTTTTGATTTTTTAAATACCGATCATCCTAGCCTAAGGTTAGAGGATGAGATCCCGCCCGCACTTTTTAATGAAATACTAAACTTTCTAAGAGAGGAAGTGCCATCTCGTGTTCCTGTTGGTGTAGCAAGCCCAACCCGTCCTGCGAAAACCACCGTCGCTCAAATTTATGCCTCCGCTACCCAAGCGAACCCACTTTGCCAAGATGGAAAGGGTGGTAAGCCGGTTCTAAGCTATCCAGAATCCAATCAAATGCCTATCAACTATTTGCTCAATGGATCAGGTAGAATTTATGATCATCGCCAACAGCTGCGTTATGTAGGTGAACTCTACAATGGCACATATCACGGTAAGGGCACCTTTTTTTTCGACGACACATTTTTGGAAGGCGAATTTTATCTAGGCAATCCAAGAGGAATTTGTACACAAGGGTATTGTCGCGTCGTTAATGGAAAAGTGAACGTTGAAACGCACCAAGGTAATTTTGTTGATGGGGTAAGATGGGGATTATTTAACATCTATATGAATGGTGTGCTGGTTCAACAACGTTATTATCATAATGGATTTGAAATACATAAAACTCAGTAATTAATAAAAAATAAGGATTTATTTATGGAAGCACCTTCCTTTGGACCCTCAATATGGGGTCATACACTCCCGCCAACTCAAACACCCGCTCAGGAACCCCCAAGTGTTCCCAGTCAACCAAGATCTGAGGATCGGCCATTAACACCTTCTCTTCCAGGCGCTCCTGTTAGTAGAAAACGGTCTGAAGTGGAAACGAATGCAACTCCGCCGGCGATGGCCCATTTCGCTGATGACGAAGAGGATGCTGAACTCACCCAAATTGTGACTCAGGCCCTACACACTCCTCCTCCCCCTGCGAAACGTAGGCCATGTAGAAGTTTATCTGGAACTGAACGCTCTTTTACACCTATTCCTACTCCTGCTGCTGCCATGCCGAGATATGCGCCTGCCTCAGTACTTTTTCAAACTGTTTTTCACCCAGGTAAAATTTTTGAAGATAATCACTAAAAATCATGGATCATTTAGGAATAAATGGGTTGGCCGGACTTACCTAGGCTTTTGCGGAACCCTTTAGAGTCAGCCATGAGATAAAGGCACAGGCGGCAATGGCGGCTGTGTCGGTGCGCAAGATATGTTTATTCAATTTGACACCCTGGCCGCCTAACCGCTGAAGCTGGTCCATTTCATGTTCCGTAAAGCCGCTTTCAGGTCCCGTTGCAAAAATGACCCCCTTTTTAAACTGCCCTGAGAGAACGCTAGCATTCTCACTGACATCCCCAAACAGCAGGGGATAGGGTGTTTTCTCCCATTGGCTCAGTTTTTCCTTCATGACAATCTTGGGCAGAAATAATCGTCCGCATTGCTTCATTGCCGCAATGCAGACCGCTTGCAGCCGTTCGAGTTGATGATCTGTTAACTCCTTGCGCTCGCTGCGCTCACCAGGAAATAGCCAAAATTCGGTTGCCCCTAGCTCGGTGCATTTTTCTAACAAATTGTCTAACCGGTTGATCCGTGGTAGGGCTTGTGCCATAATCAAGGGAATATCTTCTTTACTGTCGGTTCGTGACTGCACCGATAGCTTGGCCTCGGACTTAGAGATGGATTCAAGCATCGCATGAGCAAGCACGCCGCGCCCATTCACCAATTCGACTTCTTCTCCAATTTGTGTCCGCATCACCTTAACGAGATGTTGCATCTCGTGATCTTTCACTGCGACGAGATCGCCGGCATTCAGCGCATGATCGATATAGTATCGTTCGGAAGGCATATTACGTATTTAATGCAGCTGTTACCAGCTTGTCGATTTGATGGGTAAAGTCTAAGTATTTAACGCTATCTCTGATTTGTCGTGCGCGTGTGGGTGTCTTTGGATGGGACAATGCGACTTGTAGGGCATGCGCGATCGAATCGGGATCGAAAGGATTTTCAATTTTGACTCCTGTCTCCGCGGTCAGCACTTCATGTCCGCCATTGGTTGTGGAGGAAACGACAAAAATCCCTAGCGCTAACGCTTCGACCGTGACATTCGCAAAGGGATCGTATAAAGAGGGGATGACCAACGCATCCGCCATCTGGTAAAATTGATAAATATCTTTACGCAACCCAAAAAATTTTACTTTATCCCCAAGTTTCAACGCTTCGGCTAAGTGCTTGTAATGCGCACTATTTTTATCATAGCCCACGACAGAGAGTTGAAAATTGTTCCATTTGAGTTTGGTCAATCCTTCCATTAATTGGGGAAGTCCCTTGCGTGCATATCCATTGCCGATAAATAAAAACTGGAATGCACTAGGGTCCAGTCCAAGTTCGCGCATGATCGCCACCTGTTCTTCTTCCCAGTTATTATACACAGACGCCAGCTGCGACCATTCGACGCCGTTATGGACCACTTGAATTTTCTCAGGCGCGATCCGGTAATAGTTCAAGACCTCTGCTTTGACCATGTTTGAATTGGTAAACAACACTTTTAAATCGGGATTTTCGTAGGTCGCTTTCTCATAGCTTAAGATCGCCCGGTGCAGCGGATTGATGAAAAAGGAGAGCCGTTTTAAAAACGATTCTTGTTGAGCGCGCTTGGCTAGGTATTCAGCATGGACCCCATTTCCTGCGCGATAATGAGTTTGCTGGGTATTGCGATCCATTCCAAAGATGATGCCAGGCTTGTTTTCGGCGATCCATTGACGCGCGTGTTGGTCAAATTGACGCAGATGCCAGAAGCTCCACTTGGGGATCGGTCCAAGACTTTTGATGTGGATGCGGGGATCGGATAAGTTAATCTGATCTGTTGGGCCGGTGGTGAGGATGGTCACCTCGCTGCCCTTTTGTGCGAATCCTTGGGCCAGCTTGAACGTATATTTTTCTAAACCGCCCGTTTTGGCTATTCCACTCTTGAGGATAGCGACCTTATTCATACACGTTGATTTCGATCCCTTGCTTTTCAGTTAAAACAGCACGCAAGTACAGCGGCTCCTTCGGATTTTTATACAGGGTAAGATTCTGCATATAGTTACGGAAGCGTTGCCGCCAGGTTCCGACAATTTCATCAATATTTTGCGTGGTAAGCACGGAATCTTGCGCTTGCTGCGATTTTAACGCATTGACGTAGCGGTCTTCCAACATCTGGGCGTCCACAAAATCCACCCCCCACTCCAAACTTTCCCTCTCGTTCATGGGGGCGGCGATGACAGTAATCTCCATATAATCTTTCATGAGGTCTAAAAATAAACGGCTGACAGGGTAGGCGGATGTCGGCAGGGTCAAATAGGCCCGTTCTTCTTTAAAGATCACGCCTTGACTCGGTTTTAACGGCGCCGTTTTAGGATTGATCAGCTCCAACGTTTTTTGAGGGTAGAATACCCGGACAGGAATCATGATCTCTAAAGGAATATATTCCCGCTTTAAAAAATTGATCTGTAAAAATTTCGCTTCCGGATCGTTAATAGCCTCCAAGGAATCATTCAAGAACGGGATCGCCACCTTCTTCCAGTCATTCGGGACGGGGAAGCTGATCTCGTCGGAATAAGCTGCTTGCGGCGAGGGCTTGATTTTATCCAAGTGCTCCTGAGTAATTTTGCTAAGGTCGAATTTTACCTCAAGCCCCTTCCCTTTTAACGCTTGCACTTGTTCCTCAGGCCCCCGGATCGTATGCTCCAGCTTGCGCGGCCATACATCGAGAAATTCGTATCCAGCGGGAGCGCTCCCATCCAGGACATCGATTGTGACAGGGATTTTGGCGGAAATGAGGGGAGTCAAGTGGATCACAAACTCTTGATGCGAAACAGCCGAAATGTGGCGCGCGAGGTCGATTTCATTGTTAACGCTGGCTAGATTTTTCTTTGAAATCATCACCGCCCATTCTTCAGGAGCATTCGTCGCATCTAAAACAACTTCTAAATCAGAGGGCGTTAGGTGTTCGATCACTTTGGAAGTTCCCGTGAGGGTAAGACTGATCCGCTTATTTAAAAAACCGTTCGGCAGCAATTTTTCGACTGTCTTTTCGGGAGGTAAGTTGATGATTTTGATCGGAATCCCTGGAATTGTGCGGGTTTCTGTGATCGATTGGCTGACTAACAGCCAGATGATAATAGCCGCTAAAGCTGCAATAAGCTTTTTCTCCCAATTGGGAAGAATCCAACGGCTGATTAGAGTTTCCATGGCTTAAGTTTTTCCAGGGGGTTGAAGCTGCGTTCTAGGTTGAGTTTAGGCGGGTTAAAGATACTGCGTAAAATCCCTTTGAAGCGGTCGATCTTGACACCGCGGGTCATAATCCCGTCACGGGCAATCGAGACCTTGCCCGTTTCTTCCGAAACGACGATCACCAACGCATCAGTCAACTGACTGATTCCCAAGCCAGCACGGTGACGGGTTCCCATCGATTTGGAAAGTTGGGAGGTGTCATCAGCTAAGGGTAAAATCGTGGCGGCAGAGAGGATGAACGTTCCCCGGATAATGACAGCGCCATCATGCAGAGGTGTCGCGGTAGAAAAAATGGTCTCTAATAATTCGGACGTAAAGTCGGCGCTTAATTTAACCGCTTTGTTCGCATACTCTTCCAAGTTGTCTTGGTTTTCCAAGACGACGAGCGCTCCGATCCGTTTTTCCGACATGCGATAGATCGAGGTAGCGATCGCCTCCAAGAATTTGTCGAATTCGGAGATCTCGTTATATTTTTTACCTTTAACGCTTAAGCGGGAGAGGGCTAAACGCAATTCGGGTTGGAAGATGACGATCAAGGCGAGTAACGCAACATTGAAAAAGTAGACCATCAACTGCTGCAAGACCGGCAGGTTCAGCCAGGTGATGATGACGATCAATGCCAAGAATGCTCCCAGGCCGAAGATCATCTCCATCGCCCGAGTATTCCAAAAAAAGGATAGGAGGTAGTACAACACCACCGCAATGATGAGGATCTCTAAACCTGGAGTGAGGAATTGCATAAAGTTCATTGCAGCTTTTTATAGCACTCTAGGGTATCCACAATATCTCTATGCTCAGCTACATCGTGAACCCGGATCAGATCTGCGCCATTGAGCAAGGCGCACGTGTTCATGGCAAGTGTTGCAGAAAGAAGATCAGGGGCTGTTTTGCTGAGGATTTTACTCAAAAAGGACTTGCGCGATAGCCCCACGAGCACGGGAAATCCTAAAGCTTTTAACCTTGCCAGATTGTGTATGATTTCTAAATTATGGGCAACGGTTTTTCCAAAGCCGATGCCCGGATCGATAATGATGTTCTGCGACTGGATTCCCGCTTTTAACAACATTTCGATCCGCTTGGAGAACCACTCCTGCAAGTGATTAATAACTCCCTCGGGATAAGAGGGATCGATCTGCATCGTGTGCGGTTTGCCTTGCATATGCATCACAATGATCGGCACCTGGGCTTGTGCTGCGAGACGTTGCATAGCGGAGTCTTCAAATCCGGTAATGTCGTTCAGGAGATGGGCCCCAGCTTTTAAACCTGCCTCGGCGATTTTGACATGGCGTGTGTCCAGCGAAATAGGTATAGTACATTGATCTTTAAGTGCTTGTATAACAGGAATGACTCGCTGATATTCGGTTGACTCGTCCACTTCAGGGGCTCCAGGACGTGTGGATTCACCCCCGATATCAATGAGGTCAGCCCCATCCTTAACCAGCTTCAGGGCATAATCAACCGCCGGCTGAATACCTTCAACACGTTGATAATAAGAGTCTGGCGTGACGTTCAGCACGCCTATAATTTTGGGTTTCATGCGAATAATTTTACTCAAAGATTAGATAAAAACAAACATACATAACCACAGAGACACAGAGGCACAGAGATAAATGAAAAAAATAACAAAGATAACCAGGATAAATTAAAATTTTTGTAAATCTGCGTAATTTTTTTTGTTTCCTTCTCTGTGCCTCTGTGTCTCTGTGGTTAAATTCTTATTTCATCTGGGCGATGATGGACTCCCACAACTCCGGGGGAATCTCTGTGCCCCAGATCTGAACCGCTACGCTTCCCGTTAAATTGCCATAAAATGCGCATGTCTCCAATGGCTTACCACTAAGGTATCCGTGCAAAAACCCTGCCGCAAATAAATCGCCGGCTCCTGTGGTGTCGATCACGTCAACGGGAATCGCAGGAGAGTTAAAAATCCCTGTCGTGCTTCCTACCCAACACCCATCTTTACCTATCGACACAATCGATACCCTGCAACAAGATCTTAAGTGATTGCAAGCATGTTCCGGGTCTAATCCGGTTAAAGTTAAGGCCTCGTCTTCATTGGCAAACAAAATATCTACATCGGGCAAAATTTCTAAGATTTCCTTTTTAAATTTTTTAACCACTTCAAAACTGCTTAAATCAAACGAGACTAGAATCCCATGTTTCTTCGCATATCCAACTGCTCTTTGGACAACACCGGGAGTGTACAGGTTGTACCCTTCAATATGAATTAATGAGATGGATTGAAAATACTCTTCAAGCACCTCGTCTTGAGTGAACTCAGTACTGGCACCTGGGAAACACCGCATGGTCCGCTGATGGTCAGGCGTCACCAAACTAGCCACTTGGGCAGTTGGCGTTTCAGAATAGGTAAATAAGGGTGTGATTCCCATCGGCTGAATTCGATTTAAGAAATAGGCTCCATTTTCATCTGTTCCGATCTTGCCTAAAATGGCAGCCTTATGTCCCAGGTTCGTCAGCCCTTTCATCACGATGGAACAACTGCCCCCCGTGGCTTTTTTACTATCACGTGTTTTACTATACTCCAAAATACGACTAAAAGTTGGCCAATCTGCATGCGCACTTCCACCGCGATCACCGGGTAGAGAAGCGACAAAACTATCCTCGGCGGGAATCAGAATATCAACAATCGGTGCTCCCAAACCTAACACTTGATAGGCCTCAGAACCAAATAATCCCGTACAACAAAAGAGACAGAAGATAATATGAATGAATCGCCTATGTAGCATGCATAACCTCCTAAAAAATTATAAAAATTTGGTTAAATGTACCCAAAATTGGATTTTTTTACAGAAGATTCCATGACCTAATCATTTAGCCATTGCGCAAATAGCTTAGCAAGAATAGAATAAAATTGTTCGGTCTATATTTTATCTTCCGGAGGTGTTGTGGAAGAAAATTCCAACCAAGAGCATGAAGAGCAAGAAACAC
>JAGVLX010000128.1 GCA_020054065.1 Parachlamydiales bacterium
CGGGATGCGTATCTGCATTTCTTGAGCAGCGGGAGCAGCCGCTACCCGATCGACCTACTCGCGTCAGCCGGAGTCGACATGCGCACCCCCGAACCGGTCACAGCAGCGATCGAACGCTTTGATCAGTTAGTCACAAAGTTGGAAGGTCTGCTGCAATCACCAGCCGATAAGAGCGACCACCGAGTACAGAACTTAGTTAGAAAGTAAGTATTTCATTCTCTGTGCCTCTGTGTCTCTGTGGTTAAATATATTATATATCATTCACCACAGAGACACAGAGGCACAGAGAATTGAATTAGCAATTAGCTGAAACGATTGCTAATTTTTGATTGCAAAAAATCGATCTATTAGACTATCGTAAGAGGCAGAACCTATAAAAAGATGTTAACTAGGAGTATTCACCTATGGCGACACAACAAATGACACAAAATAAACCATCCAACAAAGAGAAAAAAAATCCTAAATTAAAGCCGCTCGGCAACCGGGTTCTCGTCCGCCGTCTAGAAGCTCAGGAAACACTAAAAGGCGGAATCATCCTCCCCGATACCGCAAAGAAAAAACAAGAATCCGCCGAAGTGCTCGCGATCGGCACCGGAAAGAATGATAAAAACGGCAACCTCATCCCCATGCCAGTCAAAGTGGGCGACATTATCCTCCTCGAAAAATATTCAGGACAAGAAGTCACCCTCGACGGTGAAGAATATATTATCATCCGCGCTGACGACATTATCGCGATTGTAGAAAGCTAATTTTTAATTTACGGAGTCATCACCATGCCTGCAAAATCAATCAAATTTAGAGAAGAAGCCAGACAAAAAGTCTTGAAAGGGGTGAAAACCTTAGCCGACGCCGTTAAGGTCACCCTCGGACCCAAAGGGCGCAACGTCATCATCGACAAATCGTATGGCGCTCCCCATATCACCAAAGACGGCGTGACCGTCGCAAAAGAGATCGAGCTTGAAGACAAGCACGAGAACATGGGTGCGCAAATGGTCAAAGAAGTGGCCAGCAAAACCGCCGACAAAGCTGGCGATGGCACCACAACCGCAACCGTGCTTGCTGAAGCGATTTACAGCGAAGGATTGCGCAACGTTGCTGCCGGAGCTAACCCGATGGACCTCAAGCGCGGGATGGATAAAGCGGTCAAAACGGTGATCAAAGAGCTCGAAAAACGCAGTAAGAAAGTGGAGAGCCAGCAAGAGATCGCGCAAGTGGCTACCATTTCAGCCAACAACGACCGCGAGATTGGCGAGATCATCGCGACAGCCATGGAGAAAGTCGGTAAAGATGGAACGATCACGGTTGAAGAAGCGAAAGGGTTTGAAACCACTCTCGACGTCGTAGAAGGGATGAATTTCGACCGCGGCTACCTCTCAGCTTATTTCATGACCAATCCAGAAACGCAAGAGTGTGTGTTGGAAGATGCGTTCATCTTGCTTTACGAGAAAAAAATCACGTCGATCAAAGACATGATCCCGATCTTGCAAGCTGTGGCTGAAACTGGCAAGCCGCTCTTAATCATTGCAGAAGATGTCGAAGGGGAAGCGCTTGCAACACTCGTCGTCAACCGCCTGCGCGCTGGATTGAAAATTTGCGCCGTCAAAGCCCCTGGTTTCGGCGACCGCCGCAAAGCGATCTTGGAAGATATCGCCATCTTGACGGGCGGACAGTTGATCAGCGAAGAGCTTGGCCAAAAACTCGAGAACGTCACCATCGACATGCTGGGTAAGGTCAAGAAAGCGGTCGTCAAGAAAGAAGAGACCACTCTGGTTGAAGGCGCTGGCAAGAAAAACTTGATCAAAGACCGTGTAGCGTTGATCAAACGTCAAATCGAAGAAAGCACTTCCGACTACGACAAAGAAAAGCTGCAAGAACGTTTAGCGAAACTCGCCGGCGGCGTCGGAGTGATTCGTGTCGGTGCAGCGACGGAAGTCGAAATGAAAGAGAAGAAAGACCGTGTGGACGATGCGCAGCATGCAACAGCGGCAGCTGTAGCGGAAGGGATTCTGCCTGGCGGCGGTGTAGCTTTGGTTCGTTGCATTCCTGCACTGAACAAGTTAGCTGAAACGCTAGAAGGCGACGAGAAAACGGGTGCCCGAATCATTATTCGTGCGTTGAGCTCTCCCCTACGCCAGATTGCGGAGAACTCCGGAAAAGAGGGCGCCATTATCTTGCAGCAAGTAGAAAAGCTGCCTGAGAATAATGGCTACAACGCACTGACGGATGAATATGTCGATATGATCAAAACCGGTATTTTGGATCCTACCAAAGTGGTCCGTACGGCGATTGAAAATGCGGCATCGATTGCAGCGTTGTTGTTGACAACCGAAGCGTTGGTGGCAGAGCTTCCAGACGAGAAGCCTGCAGCAGCCATGCCAGCCGGTGGAATGGATTATTAATCGATTCCAAAAAGTCTGATCGCAAAAAGGCGGCCCTTTGGCCGCCTTTTTTGTTTTTATGCATTGCTGTGCCGGGCTTACAGCTCTCGATCAAATTTTTGATCTGCATCCCAGTCCAAACGAGCGATAGCAAGTGCAGGGCTAGGTAAGAAGATAAAAAGGATTGAGCCCTGTAAAGGCGGCACCTCCAAGGTGCGCTTCGCGCACGATACTTTATTTTAAAATTATTTTTTGATAACATCGGGTTCGAATTCACCTGAGGTTATTTTATGAAAAAAGTTTTGCTGCTGCCCTTACTAGCTTTAACAGTTTTGTTTTGCCAAGCAACACTTGCTGCTGAAATTATTGAAGAAAACGAACCCTACACAGTTGTCAAAGAAGCTCCTCCAAAAGAGATTGAAGAAGTCATCACCCCTTCACCCGGACCAGAGTACGTCTGGATAAAAGGGGGCTGGCGCTGGCATGATCGCTGGGTTTGGAATTCTGGCCGTTGGGTAGGCAGACCCCACCCCCATGCTACTTGGGTATCTGAACGTTGGGAAAGCAGGCCACATGGCTGGGTTCACGTCCGCGGCCATTGGCATTAAGAGGAAAGTTGCTAGATTTTAAAATATTTTTTTGATATCCATAACCACAACCTCTTAGCTAAGGAGTGTATGATGAAAAAGCTAATCCTATTGCCCTTGCTTGGTTTGACCTTTTTAGTCTGCCAAGGGGTTTCAGCCGTTGAAGTGATTGAAGAGAACGAGCCCTACACAATCGTGAAAGAAGCTCCCCCCAAAGAAACCGAAGAAGTGATCACAACTGCTCCTGGACCCAATTACTCCTGGATCAAAGGACATTGGCGCTGGGATGGACGCTGGGTTTGGGTGCCAGGCCATTGGGCTGGCAGACCGCATCCGAATGCGACATGGGTTTCGGGTCATTGGGTGAATAGACCACACGGTTGGGTCTGGATCCGCGGCCACTGGGAATAACATATAAGTTAAAAGGACCAGGACAAACAGGACATCCACGACACACAGGACATGAATATGCACTTTGTCTTGTGTGTCGTGGATGTCCTGTTTGTCCTAGCCCTGTAAAATTAAGTTTTATCGGGGTTTAACCTTCGGCTTTGGCCTCGCGGTGGGTTTCTTTGGGCGTGGCGCGATCGTCGAATGAAGGCGGCGGAGGCGGTACAACGGCTGCTTTCTTATGCAGTTCTTCTTGTTTCTTTAACCGCTCGCGCTTCTCTTCAATATCCCATTCCCCACTCATGATCCGGCGCACATCTTCGGTATCGAGTGTTTCAAACTCGATCAACATCTGCGTCATCAATTCCACTTTTTCGTGATAAGTCTTCACAATATTCAAAGCGGTTTGATGGGCTTCGTCTAAAATTTTGCGTACTTCGGTATCAATTTCTTGTGCCGTCGCTTCGGAGTATTTCTTGTCGTGATAGTTCTGCATGCCTAAATATTGGCCTGATTCTGAGCGTTCGTCGTATGCGACAGCGCCAAGCTTATCGCTCATTCCCCACTCGCACACCATGGCGCGGGCAAGGTTAGTGGCTTGCTCGATATCTTGCTTAGCCCCGCTGGACATATCGCTGATAAACTCTTCTTCTGCCGCACGGCCACCCATCAACACCGCCAGCTGGTCATGAAGCTCTTTGCGCCAGTAGCTAACTTTGTTTTTCTTCGGCATGAACATGGTCGCGCCCAATGAAACGCCGCGTGGGATAATAGTCACCTTATCGATTGGATCGCCATGTTTTACGACTAACCCGACAACTGCGTGTCCCGATTCATGGTAAGCAGTGGTCTTTTTCTCTTGTTCGTCGATTTCGAGATTGCGCCGTTCTTTACCGTATAACACCTTGTCGCGCGCTTCCATCACTTCAGCCATGGTGATCGCCGTGCGTCCGCGACGAGCTGCTAACAAGGCTGATTCATTTAACATGTTGGCGAGGTCGGCTCCGGAACATCCTGGCGTGCTGCGTGCGAGCGCCATCAGATCGACTGAAGTATCAAGCTTCAACTTGCGTGCATGCAATTTGAGAATATCGAAACGGCCTTTGATGTCCGGCAGATTGATTACAACCCGTCGGTCAAAGCGGCCTGGACGCAATAACGCTTTATCTAACACATCTGGGCGGTTGGTGGCAGCCATGACAATGACCCCTTCATTGGTATCAAAGCCATCCATCTCGACCAGCAATTGGTTCAGAGTTTGCTCCCGTTCATCATGCCCTCCGCCAATCCCTGCGCCGCGATGGCGTCCGACAGCGTCGATTTCATCCATGAAGATGATGCAAGGCGCGTTTTTCTTCGCTTCATCAAACAAGCTGCGGATACGGCTTGCGCCGACCCCGACGAACATTTCGACGAAATCCGATCCTGAAATGGAGTAAAACGGTCTGTCCGCTTCTCCCGCGACCGCTTTCGCAATCAACGTCTTCCCGCATCCTGGCGGACCAATGCAGAGAACACCTTTCGGAATCCGCCCACCTAACGACGTAAATTTTTGCGGGCTTTTCAAAAACTCAACGATCTCTTGCAACTCTTCGAGCGCTTCATCGACTCCAGCCACATCCTTAAAGGTGATCCGGTTGGCTCCTTTGGGCATAATCAATTTTGC
>JAGVLX010000130.1 GCA_020054065.1 Parachlamydiales bacterium
AATATAAGGAAAAAGACGCTGTTCTATTTTTGGAAGGATCAAATTTTTACGATCTTTGGTTGACCAAATGATGTGAAAATAATGTTGGCGATAGGAGTTAGCCATTATAGGTGTCGCCACTAACGTGGCTTGAGTCTTTGTGTGTCTGTTTTCTCTCTCCGTGGGCTTACGCCCACGGCTATTTCTCTGCAGCCGCTACGCGGCAAGTAAGTAATTGTAAATCTAACGCTGTCTAAAAGCCGCTAGCGCGGCAAATTGGTGTTGCACGCTTAATGTTGTTTTAAAGCCGCTTCGCATCGATTTTTGACAATAAGTTATATCAAAAAGAGATGAAAATTCAAGATTTATCTGAAAGTGAGGCCGGCGCTGCGCGCACGATAAAAGCGATTTCTGCAATCACCTTTGTATGTCGTGTTTGTCCTGGTCCTGTTTTATTCGATGGCGTCGGCTAGGATGGTACACTGATTGTGTTTGAACTCGACGAAACCGCCGGCGATGTTGAATTGCTGTTTTTCAAGGTTCTCGTTTACCACATACACAGGGCCTTTTTTTAACAGCGCAATGATCGGCGCATGGTCGGTCAACATTTCAAACGATCCCGCTGCTCCAGGAACCTTGACCGACTTCACTTTTCCTTCAAAAACCACCTGACGCGGCGAAACGATCGATAGTTGATACATTATTCAAAACCGTATTTATTCTCTTTGTCGGCCAGCACTTCCTCGATCGACCCTTTCATATAAAATGCCGGTTCCGGAATTTTATCCAACTCGCCATCCAAAATCATTTTAAATCCTTTCACTGTATCTTCCAGCTTCACATATTTCCCCGCCTTGCCTGTGAACGATTCGGCCACAAAGAACGGCTGTGAGAAAAATTTCTGGATCTTCCGGGCCCGATTCACGATCACCTTATCCTCTTCCGACAACTCATCCACACCCAAAATCGCGATGATATCCTGAAGATCCTTGTAACGCTGCAACACTCTCTGCACTTGTATCGTTGTATTATAGTGATCCTCTCCAAGGATATGCGGATCCAAAATGCGAGATGTCGAGGCTAAAGGATCCACCGCCGGATAAATTCCCAATTCGGAAATCTTGCGCGACAAAGCCACCGCCGCATCCAAGTGGGTAAACAAACTCGCCGGCGCCGGGTCAGTATAGTCATCCGCTGGCACATAGATCGCCTGCACCGAGGTAATCGATCCGGTCTTGGTTGAGGCGATCCGCTCTTGCAACGCTCCAATCTCCGTTCCCAGGGTAGGTTGATATCCGACTGCTGAGGGTAATCGTCCTAATAGCGCCGACACTTCCGAACCGGCTTGGACAAAACGGAAAATATTATCGATGAACAACAACACGTCCTGATGCTCTGTATCCCGGAAATATTCCGCCATCGTCAAGCCTGTCAAGGCAACCCTCAAACGCGCTCCGGGGGGTTCATTCATCTGACCGAACACCAAACTTGTCTTAGACAACACGCCAGTTTGCTTCATTTCCAGCCACAAATCGTTCCCCTCCCGCGTCCGTTCCCCTACCCCACAAAAGACCGAATATCCGCCGTGCTCGGTCGCGATGTTGCGGATCAGTTCCATCACAATCACCGATTTTCCGACGCCGGCACCACCGAACAACCCGACTTTTCCTCCTTTTAAGAAGGGACAGATCAAATCGACAACTTTGATGCCTGTTTCGAAAATACTCGACTTGATTTCGAGATCTTCGAAGTCAGGCGGCGGTTGATGGATAGAGGATTTAACGGGATGTCCTTTGATCGGGCCAAGTTCGTCGATTGGTTCGCCTAATAAGTTGCAAATCCGGCCTAACGTGCCCGCGCCAACGGGAATAGTGATCGGTGCGCCGGTATCTACCGCTTCCATGCCTCTGACCAGGCCGTCGGTACTAGATAGGGCGATGCAGCGGACAGTATTTTCTCCCAAATGAACCGCTACTTCTGCCGTCAGATTAATGTGGCGTTCAGGATCTTTGATCGTCACGGCGTTTAGGATATTCGGCGATTGCGACGGAGGAAACTCGATGTCAATCGTGGGGCCGATCACTTGTTTAACGATACCTTTATTCATATTATCCCTTATTCATTCCGCTCGTTATTTCGATCATTTCTTTCGTGATATTTTCTTGCCGTACTTTGTTGAGGACCAGGGTGAGCTCTGTGATCATCTCTTCGGCATTCTTGGTGGCTGATTTCATGGCAATAATCCGCGCCGCCAATTCTGCGGCGTAGGCCTGATCCAAGATATTTTGAATTTTGATTCCAAAATACCTCGTCAGTAGCTGTGAAAAGATCTCGTCGACGGAAGGTTCAAAAATATAATCTAATTGATACTCTTCTTGCGTTTCTTCGATCTTTTCCACATTCAAAAATTTTTCCAACACCAGCTTGCGCGACATAATGGAGATGTATTCGGTCGAAAGAATGTAGATTTCATCCAGTTCATGCGCCAAAAACCAATTCACCAGCTGGTCGGCGAGCGCTTTTACCTCTTCATCAGTAATTTTACCGCCCCAATTCAACACTTGATGCTTAATCGGCCACTTTTTTAAACGAAAGTAGTCCACCGCTTTTTTCCCGATTAAAATCAGTTCAATTTTTTCTTTGGGTTGCTTTTGTAAAAACTTTTCCGCTTCTAAGAAGATCGCTGTATGATACGATCCCGCCAATCCGCGATCACCTGCCACCACCACAAAGCCGATTTTTTTTACATCCCGCTTTTCAAATAAAGGGTTCTGCTTGTCTACTTTTGAAAGGTCTTCGATCAACTCTTTAATCTTGATCGTATAGGTCCGCAGCTGTTCAGCACGTTCTTGAGCACGGCGGAGCTGGGCTGCCGCCACCATCTCCATCGTTTTCGTGATCTGTTTTATATTCGCAACCGACCGGATGCGGCTGCGGATATCTCTTAACGTGCTCATTCTTCTTTCTTAGCCTGATCTATATATTTCTTCTTGAACTCTTCCTTAAACTGCGTCCCCGCTTCCTTCAACAGTGTGATGGTTTTGTCATCAAGCTCTTTCGTTTCAGAGATGGTCAGCGGAATGGATGGGTATTCCTTGCCCACAAAGTCGTAAAATTCCACTTCAAACTTTTTCACGAGCGGCAACGGCAGATCGTCCAAATAGCCATGTGTCCCTAAAAAGATAATCATCACCTCTTGCTCTAACGGGGTCGGCGAAAATTTATCTTGCTTTAAGATCTCTACCATCCGCTCGCCGCGATCCAATTGCGCTTTGGTCGATTCATCCAACTCGGAACCGAACTGAGCGAAAGACGCTAATTCACGATACTGGGCAAGATCCAGCCGCAAACTGCCCGCCACTTTTTTCATGGCCTTGGTTTGTGCTTTTCCGCCGACCCGCGAGACAGAAACCCCGACGTTAATCGCTGGGCGTACTCCAGCATAAAACAGGTCCGATTCCAAAAAGATCTGTCCATCCGTAATCGAAATGACGTTAGTGGGAATGTAAGTCGTGACGTCGTTCGCTTGCGTTTCGATGACGGGTATGGCGGTCAAGGATCCTCCACCTAACAAATCGCTTAAACGGGCGGCCCGTTCAAGCAGGCGGGAGTGTAAATAGAAAATATCGCCCGGATACGCTTCTCGTCCCGGAGGACGGCGCAGCAGCAACGAAAGCTGCCGGTACGCTTGGGCGTGTTTTGATAAGTCGTCATAAAAGCAAATGGCATTCTTGCCGCTATACATGAAATACTCGCCCATCGCCGCGCCGGTATAAGGAGCAATATATTGAAGCGGTGCCGGCATCGGGGATCCTGCGTTAATCACAATGGTGTATTCCATGGCGCCATGTTTTTCTAAGATGGAGACCAAACGGGAGATTGTGGAGTCTTTTTGCCCGATCGCTACATAAATGCAGAATAGGTCTTTCCCTTTTTGATTGATGATCGTATCGAGGATGATGGTGGTCTTGCCCGTTTGACGGTCGCCGATTAGCAATTCGCGCTGCCCTTTCCCGATAGGGATCATCGCGTCGATTGCCTTGATCCCGGTTTGAATGGGTTCACTGACCGGCTGCCTTTGCACCACACCGGGCGCATGAAATTCCAGCAAACGGGTTTCTTCGGTTTCGATCGGACCTTTGCCATCCAATGGGCGTCCTAACGGATCGATTGTACGCCCTAAAAGCGCTTCCCCTACCGGTACAGAGGCAATTTTTCCGGTTCTCTTCACCACATCATGCTCTTTGATCCCTTCATCCGAACCAAAAAGCACCACCCCGACATTATCTGCTTCCAGGTTTAACACCATCCCGACTGTTCCATTGGGGAACTCGACCATTTCAGACATCATGACATCTTTCAATCCCCACACCTTGGCGATCCCATCGCCTAGCTGAATCACACGTCCGGTCGATTCAAGGGTCGGTTTCTCATCGAATTTTTCAATCTCTTGCTGTAACACCCAAGAAATTTCTTCTGGCTTAAGGGGCATGTTCTCTCCTAGAATCAGGAAAATTTATAGTTGTAGCGCCAACATTTCTCGCTTCAAATTGTCAAGCTGCGTGGCGACGCTGGCATCCATGACTTTATCATTCACTTCTAAAACAACACCGCCAAGGATGTTCGGATCGACTTGATAGTGGACGTACACATCTTTTTGAAAATACGCTTTAATCTTGGCTTTGAATTGTTCTTTTTGGGCGTCTGTTAACGGAAAAAAAGTTGTCAATCGGATACACAAATTTCCGGCGCGTTTAAACGAGATTTCACGCGCCTTCTCAACGATTTTAGAAAAAAAATCGAAACGGTTTTTTTTCAAGATCGTCAATAGGAAATGGTAGACGGTTTTATCCACCCTTTCCTTGAACGTTTTCTGAAGATAACGTTCCTTCTCCTCATATGAAAACTGGGGATCTTGAAGATAACGCAGTGCCTTTGGGGCTTGATTTAACCCTTCAACAATGACTTCCAGCTCGCCCATCCGCTCAGTTAGCTGCTGCGGGGATGCAGGAATATCGACAAAGGCTTTAGCGTATCGATCAACCACTTGTTTCATGTTTGTAAATCTTTCATAAATTCGTCTACGAGCTTTTCTTGCTTTTGGTGGTCAAGGTTTTGCTTAATCAGCTTTTGCGACGCGGCGATGACCATTTTGACCATATCATCCTTGAGTTTGACCTTGGCTTGAACGAGAAACTTGTTGGCTTCGCTTTGAGCCTTATCGAGGATCTGCTTCGCTTGGATGCGTGCTTCAGACTGAATATGGTGCGCGGCTTTCTGTCCTTCGGATATCGCTTCTTTCTTGAATGCAAATGCCTTGGCTTCGATCCCCTTTAACTTCTCTTGGTATTCGTTAGCCAGCTTTTGAACCTCAAGCTTCTTTTGTTCGATGTCGTCAAATTCGGCTTTGATCTTATCGCGCCTGGCATCCAAAATCTCAAGAATGGGTTTCCAAGCAAACCGCTTCAATACCCACACCATGACCAAGAACGCAATGACCTGCGAAATAACTTGTTTTAACTCGATATGCAGCATGGCTATCAACGCCTATATTCGGCCGAGAACAATGAAGAACACAATCAGGGCATAAATGGTCAAGGCTTCGATCAATGCCGCACCGATAATCATGTTGGTCAAGATTTTTCCTGAGGCTTCCGGCTGCCGGCCAATGGCATCCATCGCGCCCCCGACGGCGATCCCTAATCCGATTCCTGATCCAAAAGCTGCAAGTCCCAACCCTAAAGGGGCCGCTAAAGCTAAAGCAGTGGCTACGTCCATGAGATTATTCCTTTCGAATTAAATCCGTTACCGACTAATGCTTCGATTCCGGATGATGTTTTTCTTCGTGTTGAACCATTGATAGAAAAATATAAATCGTACTCAATAAAGTAAATACTAAAGCTTGCATGAAACTTGTCAGTAAAGCCAAGAACATGAACGGAATCTGTAAAGGTAAACCCACAGGCGGATTGTAGGAAGCTAGGATGGTAATGCCGAAAATGGCGAAGATCCCTAGTAGAATATCTTCACCCATGACGTTCCCGAATAACCGCAGCGATAAGGTCACAGGCCGCGCCAGCTGGGTGATCAGCTCTAAAATCAGCATAAAGGGAGCAAAGATCCACCCTCCGATACTCTTAGGTTCACCCGCCATGTGGTAGAAAAAACCAAACAAACCCATGTTTTTGATATTCAGGTATTGTACTAAACAAAAGACACAAAGGGCCAAGGCAACGGTGGTATTTAAACTAGCGGATGGAGATTTCATCAAGGGGATGATCCCGAACAAGTTCATGGTTAAAATGTAGATAAACAAAGTTCCCAGGAACGGCAAATATTTTTCTCCTTCCACAGGACCTAAAATGCTTGTGATCAAAGATCTAAGCAGCTCAACCACATACTCCAAAAAATTTTGCAATCCGGAAGGGATCAATTCTCGTTTACGCGTACCAAAGTAAAAGAGTAGGGAAATTCCGGTGGCGATTAAAAGTGAAAAGAACACATTTTCCCATTGATGGATGAAGTGGATGACGGGATGTTCATGAAAAACATGATTCAGCAGGGTAATGAAATTCGGCAGCTCAGGTAACCTATCTTCTTCCACAGGCAAACCCCGTTAAATATTTTCCTAATCGCGTCCCATTCAGGACTATAACGATTGGAACGAGAGAAAATCCAGCTAAAAGACTCACTTCGGTGAAACGCCCGCTGCTTAAAATGGCATAACCCAAAAAATAGAGAAGTGGGAATTTAATCAGGGTCACGTAAGCGTTGTTGGCCCAATTTTTTTCCTGCTCAGGAGATAACCAGCTGACGATCAGTTTTTTAATAAAATAGAGGTTCGCGCTCCCCCATAAAGCGCCAATCAAGAGGCCCAAAAACCAGCCAGGATCGAACCAGACTCCGCCAAGAAAGATCAAAGCTGCCAAGATCACTGTGGCTTTGATTAGCTTATCAATAAAATCAAGACTCATCGCCGTACTTCTTTATGATTCGATAAAATTCCCTAAAACCTGCGAGAAACCCAAAAGCGAGAAAGCTATACATCAAGATCGGAGCGGTGTGAAAATAGCGATCCAGCGCCGAACCGATCAGCCAGCCGATCACCGGCGGCACCGCCAGGACAAACGGCACGGTGATAAACACCCCGATCTGTCTGGCATTATTTTTGAAATCGTCATCCAGCTTCACACGGCACCTATTATTTAATTTAACCACAGAGACACAGAGATAAAAAAAAATAACAATGATAACCAGGATGACCAGGATAGGAATTAAACCTTACTGTATTTAATTGATTTACTCCTTATCATATATCTTGGTTATCCTGGTCATCTTTGTTTGTTTTTTCTCTGTGTCTCTGTGGTTGTTTTCCCGCTGTTACATAATCAAGAGCGAGAACACTAAGGCAAACAAGGCGAACGACTCAATCATCCCGATCGCCGCAAAACATTTACCGAATATTTCTGGACGTTTGACAGATGCCTGTATCCCCGTTGCGCACACACGTCCTTGAAAAATCGCCGACAACATAATCGCTGTCCCGGCAAAGGTCCCGATGGCTATTCCTGAATAAGGTGATAGCGTCCCGGCATTGATTGCACGTGACATGAGCAGCATCAAAATAAAGCCGTAGATGATCTGTGACGAAGGGGCAGCGGACATCCCGATAAATTTCCCATGCCCCTCTTCGGTCCGGCTCATCGCTGCATGGCACGCTTCACCAGAAATCCAACATCCGATCGTGCTGCCACACGCACTTAATCCTAACGCGATGGCGGGTCCGACCATATTAATATCCATATCACTCCTCATTAATCAATTTTAAATAATCTTAAAGGATTAAACAGTTTTCCTCCACCCTCAAACGAGTAGTGGTACCACTCTAAAAAATTAAGACGCAAACCATGAATGACGGCTCCCATAATCCCCAGTGCGATATTAAAGGCGTGTCCGATCAATGCGATCAACAATCCAATCACGATGGGAAGCCCGGCAGTCAGATCATTAATAGTTGTACTAACAATGCCTCCGGCTAAGCCTAGGGCGTAGATCCGCAAATAGGACATCACATCGCCAAACACCTGAATGACGTTCATCCCTTCCGTCAGCCCTAGCAGGCGGTATTTGATGATGGCAAAAAATAGAGCGACGACAATCCCGCCGATCATGAGGTGAAAGCCCGCTTGTCCGCTGCTGCCTTTATCGAGATAAAAAATATAATGTAAAAAAGTCGTGGCCCCCAAAAAAATCGGAAAATATAAAAAACCGCCGACTAAAAACATGATCCATCCAATGCCGCTTAAATTCCGATCTAGATAGCGGGCAAAGGAAACTGTCAAATGGACGACGCCGATCAAAAGGGCTAGCTCCATCATGATGTCGCGCGAAAATTTATCCAGGAGGACGTAGGAACTTTGGCCGTTTGCCTCTTTGATGCCTCTAAGAAACTGTACAGGATCTTTGATCCCTTGCAGTTCAGGATATTGTTTAACCAGACCGGCGTACGTCGAATCGTGCATGGCGATATGGTATTCGGTCTTCTTTTCCACTAGCCAATTCAGCAGGGAAACTTTCCTTAACGGGCTATCGAAAGGAATCGTCAATCCGAAGAAGGAGTTCGTCAACACTCCCCACACCACAACGCTGACGGTTAAAATGGTTGCCAAGTTAAGAAACCGCTTTCCAAATCCGGTCGCTCCAGAATACCGGTAACGCAGGTACAACATGATCGCCACTAACACTAAACCATAACCGCCATCGCCAATGATCAGCGCAAAAAAGAAAATGAATGAAAAGAGCACCCACAACGACGGATCGCGATCGGTGGAAGAAGGGGTGTCGTAAATATGCACAAGGTCTTCTCCCATCTTCCCCAGCCCTTCATTTTCCAAATAGGTTGGAGTGCGATCATTGGGCTCGATCTCAATCTCGGCTGCATGGGCGTGGGTTTCGTTTAATATTTGGTCGAGTTCGGCTGCTTTGTTGACTGGTACCCAGCCTTGAATGGAGAACAGTTGATCATCCAACTTTAGATCCACATGGTGTTCCACTTTCTCGCGATTATAATTATTTAACAAGTGATTGAGGTAGCGATGGAGATAGGCGTTGTATTTTGCGAGCCCTTTAAGCTCCTGTTCTTTTACACGAATTTGCTTCTTCACCCCATCGCGGTTGCGAATTTCTTCAGCAAGCGGTTTTTCGATCTGCATTTCGACTAGCTTGTCGTACGCTTTTGGTTCCTGATTTAAGGCGATGAAGTAGTCCAGTCCTTGGCTGCTATTCACATAAAAAACTTCTGTAGGAAGCTCTTTCACTTTGTCTATCGAGGCAAAAAAGAATTGCACTTTGACTTGTGCCGCATTTTCAATCTCAAGCAGATCTTCAAACTGAAAATGACCGAATGGCTCGATGCGTGCGATTTCGAGCGTTAAAATACGCTCTTGTTCATTGAGTGCATCGATTTCACGCTTCAAAGCCAGAATTTGTTTGATGATGGAATCAGCCGCATCAAATCCGGCCGGTTCGACTTGTTGAACGACAGGCTGCGAGCGCAAGATTTTCAGTGCATGTGTGGCGCGGTCAACTTCGGCAGTGATGCCGTTAAATGGCGTGGGATTGGACTCGATAAAATGAACACATCCCATCTGCTGAGCTTTCCGAAAGAAGGAATCGATCTCTTCTTTAAGGCCCCAAAATAAGTATTTTTTCACATCAAGGCGCATGAAAGGCCTTTTGTTTGCGTTCTTCAATTTTGGTTTTAGCGACTTTGGCTCTGCCCACTGCTGCAAGTTGCTGATCGCCTAAAAAAACTTGGATTTTTTTGATGTTGTTTACAGCGCGGGGGATCAAAATTTTCTCAAACAAATTGACCCGGATCGAAACTTGGCGCAACTCTTCTTCGAGAGCGCGCTTTTTTTCTTCGACGATTTTAATTTGAATACGTGCGGTAGTTAAATCGCGCAAGCCGGACACAACACTGTCGAACCAGGCTGGCGTATCGACCAAGCTGTAGCGAAAATCGTCATAGTCGATCCCTTCAAAATAGGGAACTTCAACTCCGGCAATATTATCATAACGTTTCTTGACTTCACGGATTTTAACTGCCCGCATGGGATCCACAGGGGTTTGCATCGTTAATAAAGCGCTATATTTTTCCGAAGCTTGATGTTGGGTTTGATACATCTGCTCCAGCTTTTCAATTTCCAAGCGGGCTTCATTCACTTCAGCTTGCAGCATCGCTTTTTTGAGTTGCAGCGTCGGCAGGTACTTGCGCAATTGCGCAAGGCGCACTTGTTGCGATCGCAGTTCTGTTTTAGTCAGTTTTATTTCTGCCATTTGATTATCTGAGTTAAACTAAAATTTTACCACAGAGACATAGAGAACACAGAGGATAAACAACAAAGATGACTAAGATATTGATTTTATCATTTCCTCCATCCTGGTTATCTTGGTCATCTTTGTGATTTCCTAATCTTTATTGGACCAATATTTTTCTAGCAGCGATTGTTTAATCCCTACTTCTTCAGGCTTGAAACACTCGGCTAATGTTTGCCATCCGAGATCCAACGCTTGCTCAAGCTGCAAATTGACATCCAGATCCATCATCCGTTTTTCGAATAGCTTGGAATAGTGCAGCAACTTCTCATCCCACTGCGACAATTTAAACCCCATGCTTTGCCGTTCGCGCGCTTTCTTTGATTCCGCGTACAGGCGGATCATTCCATTCGCCAGATCGCTATGATCTTCACGGGTGACTTTACCAATGACCAGCTGTTTTAAGCGGGATAGCGATCCGAATGGGTCAATCCGCCCATTGTGCAAATAGAACTGTCCTTCGGTAATGTAACCGGTATTATCCGGAATCGGATGGGTCACATCATCGCCTGGCATCGTCGTGACCGCAATGACGGTAATTGATCCGCTCCCCTCGATTTGAACCGCTTTCTCATAACGGGAAGCAAGATCGGAGTAAAGTGAGCCAGGATAGCCACGGTTCGATGGGACGATGTCCATCGTGATAGCGATCTCTTTGATCGAATCGGCAAAAGCGGTCATATCGGTCAGCAAAACCAGCACGTTCAAATTATCGATGGCAAATTTCTCGGCCGTTGCAAGGGCCATGTCCGGAACCAGCAAACATTCGACAGCTGGATCTGTCGCGCGGTGGATAAACATGACGGTTTTGTTCAACGATCCCGACCGTTCGGCGTTATCGATGAACGCTTGATATTCGGTAAAGGTCAACCCCATCCCGCCAATAATCACGACATCCGCATCGGTTTGATTGGCAATCCGCATCAGCAACTGGTTGTATGGTTCGCCGGGAATCGAAAAAATCGGAATTTTTTGCGATTTGACCAATGTGTTAAAGACGTCGATCATCGGAATATTCGTTCTTACCATATCTCTAGGAATGATTCGTCTGACCGGATTAAACGATGGGCCGCCGATGTCAATTGCCTCCCCTAGGATCTGCGGCCCCCCATCGATTGGTTCGCCGGAACCATTCAGGCGCCGTCCCAATAACGCTTCGCCAAACAGCGCTTGCATCTCTTTGCGCAAAAACGTCACTTTATCCGCCGTGGAAATGCCCCGTGTGTTCTGAAACACTTGCAGCGTCACATTATCGCCATCGATTTGCAGGACCGAGGCATATACTTTGCGTCCATCGCTTAGATCAATGCGGGCTAGCTCTCCCAAGGCCACTCCAGATGCTTTGACAGTGATCAAATTTCCGCGCAAGTCTTTAATTTTTTCATAAACCATTTTCATGAGTGACTCTCTTGGATCTTATGTTCCAGAAGTTTTTCTATTTTATGATACGCTACCCCATACTCATCTGATTCAAACGGCAAAAAGTTCATATTTTTGATCGTATTCTGCAAACTCAAGAAATATTGACGCGCCTCATCATGAGTATGGAATTTATAATGACGGTCAAAAATCTGATTGATGAGTTTAAACAGCTGAATCTGCCGATCGAGTTTACAATACGCATCCTCTTTATCAAACGCATTTTGCTGTAGATAGGCGAAGTCATAAAGTTCAGCTTTCAAATACACGACCATATCCTCAATCGCTGTGCCCTCTTCACCGACCACTTCCATCCGCTTCCCAATTTCATTTCCCGAAAACAAAAACCGTTCAGCTTTTTCCACCATCGCCGTCCAACCCAGCACGCCACGCTGCTCCAGTTCTTTTCCCACACCCTCCAAATATTTAGTCCAGGAGATCAAAGGATCAATCGCCGGATAACGACGCGAATCGGAACGTTCACGCGACAACCCTAAAAATGCTCCCACCACTGATAAGGTAGCCTGTGTGACTGGCTCTTCAAAATTCCCCCCTGCCGGCGAAACCGCGCCAGCGATGGTCAGGGAGCCTGTCTCCTCATTTTTTAACGCTAACACTCCCGATCGCTCATAAAATTGGGCAATCCGCGAAGCCAAATATGCCGGAAACGCTTCATCGCCGGGGATCTCCTCCAATCTTCCCGAAATTTCCCTTAATGCCTGCGCCCAACGCGAAGTGGAATCTGCCAGTACCAATACATCCAATCCCATCTGGCGGTAGTATTCGCCAATGGTGACTCCCATATAGATAGAAGATTCTCGAGCCGCAACGGGCATTGAGGAGGTATTGCAAATGATAACAGTCCGCTTCATCAAGGTATCGCCAGTATGTGGATCGATTAAGTGCGGGAACTCCCGCAGCAGCTCCACCACTTCCCCAGCCCGTTCACCGCACGCCACCACCACTACAATGTCTACATCTGAATATTTGGAGAGATGGTGCTGCAGCACGGTTTTACCCGCACCGAATGGACCCGGAGAACAAAAGGTTCCCCCTTTCATAATCGGGAATTGCGTGTCGATAATCCGCTCACCCGTTTCCATCAACTCAGTCGGATTGATTTTTTCTCCATGGATTAAAGCGGATTTCACCGGCCATTTTTGCAGCATGGTAAAGGAGTGTTCTTTCCCGTCTGTATCTTTCCCTTTGGCAATCACTTCATCGATCGTATAAGCGCCTGGTTTGGCCACCCAGGTCAGTGTGACATGTCCAAACAGGTGGAAAGGGACCATCACCTTATGATGAAAACGGTTCTCCATCGTGGTGCCTAACACATCGCCGCGTTCCACACGCTCGCCCACTTTGGCAACTGGTTCATAATCCCAGTGGCGATGATGGTCCAGGGGCGGCAAGTAAAGTCCGCGCGGTAAGAAATATCCCCGCTCTTTGGCCACTTCTTCCAACGGATTTTGCAACCCGTCAAAAATGGACGATAACAATCCCGGCCCAAGTTCGGCTTCCAATAGTTCGCCTTTAAATTCTACCTGGGTTCCCCATTTTACTCCCCGTGTATCTTCGTAGACTTGGACTTTAGCTTCATTGCCCGCGATTTCGATCACCTCGGCTTTCAGCTTGAGTCCGTCAAGATCCACCATTGCCACTTCGCCTTGCCGGATATCTCCCTCAAAGCGCACTTGCAGCAAGTTGCCGAAAGCTTTCACCACTGTTCCACGAACCGTTTTTTCTTTGTCTTGAGCAGCGACTGTCATACAACATCCTTAACGATATGATCGATCATCTGGGTTCCTTTTTTAGCATCCAACGATTGCCATTTTTCCACTAAGATCAGCTGGTAAAGATAGGCAAGGATGCGTTCAATCGAAAAAAAATCGACGCCAGGAGCGTTCTCCAACGTCTCATATTGATAGCCCACCAAAGCCTGATGCAGCTCCATCGGGTGGTGTTTATGCCCCTGGTACAGCCCTTTTAATGCGTCATATTTCTCAGGCGGCTCAAATTCGGGCGCATCCTTTTGGGCGATGATGTGCGCCACAATTGGATCATCTGGATTTTCATATTGTAATTCGGCTAATAAATCACGGTTAAGTTCGCGCGCTCTTAATGCTGCTAAAATGATGCGCATATCCTTATGCAAGATAAGCAGTTCCCGCAGCACGCCATGCACATACGGGATCTCGTGTTCAAAATAGGCACGCTCTAATTCGGGAAAATGTTGCAACCGATCAACTTGAGCGGGATATTTATCTAAATAGGCCATTACATAAGAGGGAAGTCCAATGCCGGTGACAAGCGCATCTTCTAATTCTAACGGGTTTAAGTTGCCATAGGGTTCGAATTTGTCTTTCAACCATAAATTACGGATATTTAAAAGATCGAAATAGCGGCGAAGTACAATCACCTGACGATAATCCGCATGGGTTAAGTTATCGTGTAAAAGATGATCCAATTCCTGAAAGGTGATCTCTGCTGACGCACCAATCGCAATTTCAGGTAGGAGCGATGCAAGAAAATAATAGTTTGCCATAACCGCTATTGGTTTTGGAAAAGAAGTTTACGAAAATCTTTTCGCACATAGTTGCTTAATAGTTCCTTCAAAGGATGGTCGCTGATATCCAAGAGAATGTACTTTCCATTAAGTCGGATTTGCGCACCGCCGGCAAACTCTCCAGTCACCACTGTGCCTTCCTTCAGCTTTTTGATGATCTGATCGCCAAGCAAAGCATTCACCTCTTGCACGGATACCGTTTTGGGAATGAGTGCGGAAAGGTCTGTCTCCATTCCTTCTTTTTGAACGGCACTGATGATTGCTTGAATCAAATTCGCCACCACTTTTGGATCCGCACTTTGCTTTTCTATGATTGCTGCAAGGTTTTCAGAGAACAGTTTGGTTTCGATCGCTTGTCTGAGCGTCTCTAGTGCCTGACGCACAGCTTGCTGCAACGATGATTGAAACACACGATGTTCTTCCTCTATCTCTTTTTTAGTTTGCTTGAGCAATTCCGCCGCTTTTTTCTCTGCTTCAGCAAGAATCGATTCTGCTTCTTCCCTTGCTTTGGCCACCAATTGGGCCGCTTCCTGCTTGGCTGGAGCTATCACATTCTGCTTCAGATCGTTAGCGATTTTCTGGATTTTATCCTGACCTGTTTCCAACTGTTTCATAATCAGACCGTTTAGGTTTAATTTTTATAAATCGTTAATATAGAGATAATTAATTCGCACAATACTTGCAAGGGATATTCCCTTGTACTTTTAGGATAAAACGTGTAGCTTTTCTCTTTATTTCAGCATAAGTATTGAAAACCTGTCAGGATAAAAAAACAGGAGTAGAGATGTACAAATTATTCTATCACAAAACATTAGGGTTAACACTTCTCAGCACCACCTTAGCAGCTACCTTGCCGGCCCAACAAACTCCAACCTCGCAAAAAGAGGAATCGGTGAAAGCGATTCAACAATTTTACACCCAGTCAATGGACGAGCCGGAGGCGTTGATTTTTACTCCCCCTGAAGGATGGATGGTCCTAGACCCTAAAGTCTTGTCGCCCAGAGTTAAGGTCATGGTCCTCGGGAAAAGCCAAAAAGATTATCCTCCATCCATTAACTTGGGAATTGAGCCTTTTAAAGGGACAACCAAAGACTATCTCAAAATTGTGAAGTCGATTAATGAGTCACAAGGTTCTGAATGGAAAGATCTTGGCATGATAAAAACCCAAGCGGGAGATGCCAGTCTCTCCCAAGTTGATATGCCTACAGAATGGGGTCCGGTCAGATTGATGCATGTCATTTTAATCCGGAACGGCACCTTATATATCTTAACAGCTGCCGCGCTCAAAGAGGAATTCCCCCAATTTTACCGGCAGTTTTTTAATTCAATGACCTCGTTGCGATTTAACAAAGCCGCCATTGAAATGGTCAGCAGTGCCAAGAAAAGGTCGCAACTTCAAAAAGCGTTAAAAGATGTTCAGGCAGGCTGGAAAAAGGCCTTAGCAGAGCAGCATACCACTCAAAATAGTTCGACTTCGGATTTAAAAAAACAAACCTTTGAAAGCCCTGATTTTCAGAAAAATGTATGGATTCCATTCAATGAAATGCTCGGAAGTGATTTCTCAGATATGGGATCGGTGTGGAAAAATCAACTATTAACCAAAACGGAAAGTGAACTGTTCGCTGATCAAGGGATGGATAAAAAAATCACCACAAAACAAACTGATAATCAAAAACTTAAGAAATAGCATTAAGAAATATGACAAAAAAAATGTACAAAATAGGCTGCAAACTTTATGAAGGAAATAATGTTAATCAAATTGCGCAAAGTAGGGGTGTGTCATGAAAACCTTTAATAAGTATATTTTACTCACCGCCGCTGTAGCAGTCACATGTCTGCCATTCAACCTCTCCGCACAAGGCTCGAATTACACATATGGTAATGGGTACCAAGAGTATCGCACAGCACCAAATACTGTCGCTGCGTGGATATTTGGCGGCGCAGCCTTAGCTGCGATTATTGCTGTTGCCCTTCAGAATTCGCAAAACAATCACTCTCACAACTAGGATTCTGAATAGAAAGAGTTTGGAATAGCCAATCATTTCAAAATGGATATGCCCAGCAGGGCATATCCATCCCATACCTTTCTTTGCATTCTCCGTGTCTCTGCGCCTCTGCGTTGAATTGATTACAAAATATTATCATTGCAATTCGTTATGATTCCTGCTAGTGGGACTCCGTCGTACTTCGCTTGTGTTGAACTGAATTCTCAGTCCGTTGCATTTTATAAAAATATCCAATTTCAATTCGTTGGGATTTCTCCCTTCACTACTTACCATTAAAAAAGACGTTCAGGCTTGATCGAAAATGCCTTCAAGCCTCTTAAACCATATCCTCGATCATATAAAAAAATTCATCTTTGCAAACACTCACTTTTATAAGAATCCATGAATCCCATTCACATCTATTCTAGGAAGCGATTTTTCAGAAATGAACCGACATAAAAAAATCACTTCTTGAGCAAATCTTAAACGGGATTGTTCATTGAGTAAGTAGTGATAAAAAAATAACTACATCAAATCAAACTAATAATCAGAAACTTAAGAAGCGTTTCGCTGGGTGGTGACAAAAACAATTATAAAAAAAATTGCAGAAAATAAGCTGCAACTGTATGAATTAAGAGTAAATTTATAAACAAACCATAAACAAAATTGCTCAAAGGAGAAGTACTCATGAAAAAGTTCAACAAGCTGATTGCACTTGCCGCAGCTGTTGCAGTCACAAGTCTGCCGTTCAGCCTCAGCGCTCAAGGATCAAACTACGCATATGGCAACGGATATCAAGAATATCGCACAGCACCTAATACAGCTGCAGCATGGGTATTCGGCGGCGTCGCATTAGCTGCCATCATCGCAGTCGCTGTCCAGAACTCGCAAAACAACCACAACCACTCTCACTGCGGTGGTTAATCTGTAGCGTATCGTAAAGATGCATCTCGACTATACGTTAAGGAGAATGACCTCGGTCATTCTCCTTACTGTTTTATACGGTTGTCAATCGTGCGATTCTTTGTGGGAATATGAAGAATCAATCGCCTATTGTCCCACCAGCAATTCAGCGCGGGTAATTTTCCCCTACACAGGCGCTAGCGACGGATTGGAACTGGAAATCGTGCGCACCCCGGATGGCACCCGCATGTATTTTAATGCACGGTACTGCCCGATCGAAAGCGACGATGAATGGGTAAAGATCACCTACTCCTTTGGGAATTGCGAACATAAAGAATCGGTTGATTCGTGGGCGGCGCTATTAGAAGGCGGGCAGCGCATCCTTTTATTTGGGCAGGATGCTGATCGAATTACACAAGCATTACTCGATAATTACACCGTCGATATCACCATTGGCGACTACGAGAAGGAATTGACGCCCGGGGGGTTCGAAAAGCCGTATCAGGCTCTCTATAAAGTTCCGGGATTATGAGAGGTTGGTAAATATTGAGGGTAATGTTATCCTAATAGAAAACTCATTACTCAGGCTTTAGTCATGCAAAAAGGTCATCAGCTTCAATTTGATTGTGTCAAGTGCCGGGAACCGGTCCGTTTTTCTATTTTTGCCATAGAGGGCAAGAAAACCCAAGTCCCTTGCCCAGCATGCGGAAAAAAATACTCGTTTGAGGATGCCAAGCTTCAAAGGCATTTAAAGAAATTTGAACAACTTTGCCGGCAATTGGTGGATTCGGAAGAGATTTTAGCTGATACCACGATTGGAATCGATGTGGGAGACAGGCATATTAAAATCCCCTACCGTTTGCTCCTAACCCGTTTTAGTTCTTCATTGGAGCTGCAGATGGGTGACAAGCCGGTGACCATTGATTTCCGTTTTGAACCGTTAAAAGATACACCGCGGGCAGCAACCGCAACATTCGACATTTAACATCTTGAGGGAAGGTATGGCCAATAAACTCGATCTATTGAAAAAAATGACCAAAGTGGTGATTGATACCGGCGATATCGATGCCATCAAAAAATATACACCCATTGATGCGACCACCAATCCGTCGCTGATTTTGGCTGCCGCCCAAAAGCCGCAGTACAACCATCTGATCGAGGATGCTATCAAATACAGTCAGAAGAATGGCGACAAGGAGCACCAACGGGAGTTATTGATTGATAAATTGTTCATCAATTTTGGTCTCGAGATTTTGAAAATTGTGCCAGGGCGGGTCTCTACAGAAGTGGATGCACACCTCTCCTTTGATGTGGAAGGGACGGTTAAAAAAGCTCGAACCTTGATTGAGTTGTATGAAAAGTCGGGAATGAGCCGGGATCGAATTTTGATTAAAATTGCGTCGACCTGGGAAGGAATTCAAGCCGCCAAAATTTTGGTTAAAGACGGGATTCAGATCAATATGACCTTGATGTTCTCGTTAATTCAAGCCGTGGCAGCAGCGGACGCAGGGGTGACGCTTGTTTCTCCCTTTGTTGGACGCATTTTGGATTGGTATAAGAAAGCGGAAGGAAAGAGCGGCTATGCGCCAGCAGAAGATCCTGGGGTTTTGTCTGTCACCCAAATCTATAATTACTACAAGAAATTCGGTTATCACACGCAAGTGATGGGAGCGAGCTTCCGCAATGTGGATGAGATTTTGGAATTAGCCGGATGTGATTTGTTAACCATCTCTCCGCAATTGTTGGAAGAGCTCTATTCAGCTGAAGGAGAGGTCCCCAGAAAATTGGATCCTGCGGCAGCGGCGAAGCTGTCGATCGATAAGTTGACCTATGATGAGAAGAAATTCCGTTGGCTGTTATGCGATAACGCGATGGCAACGGAGAAGTTGTATGAAGGGATTCGCAACTTCGCGAAGGATAGCAACAAACTCAGCGACTACGTCAAAAAGACCTTCATTAAATAAACGACAAAGGACCCAAACGACATAAAGGACCAAAAATTGTAAATAACCTGTTTTGCCCTTTTGGTCGTTTGGGTCCTTTACGTCGTTTTGTCGTTTAAGTCCACAAGATCGCGACGGTTTTGACTGCGATGTCGCTCTTGCGGGGGCGTACCGACACTTTCTGCAGATCATTGTTGCGGTTGCCAAGCTGGGCTGCAATTTCTTGATTCATTTGAACTGTCAACTCTTGCAGTTGCTGCTCTAGCTCATGGACATTTTCCGTTGCGCGTGCAACATCTTGAGTTTCTTTCTGAACTTTGCTGGCTTTGCGCAATGACGCGCCAGCCTGATAGACCGAACCCCTTCCAAAGATCGATCCTAAAATGGCCGTGCCCGTTGTAATTAATGTATCCATCTTGGCTTGGCCTGCTTGGGATGTTTGGGCGGCCACTTTCTCTTGCGCCCGTCTGATTTTATCTTGCAAGGCACGGATTTTTGTTTGATACTTATCACGAATTTTTTGGGTTTGCATATCTTCGCCGCCCAGAGATTCCTGGCTTAGACGCGCTCTAAAATCATTTTCGCTTTCTTCCGGTTTGGACGCTTGCTTCGCTTCGTTCGAATAAAAAACATCGTATGTATAGCTTTGATAGAGATATTCAGCAAAACTCTTCTGGAATCCACTATAGTTTTTGAGCTGCAATAACCCCGCAGGCACCTCCGTAAACTGTCCTTGCGTGGGCGGCGTTTGCTGCAACTGATCCATCACGGAAGCAATATCTTCTCCACGATCCCACTGAATGAGGGTCCCGTCCTCTGCAACTGGCGCTGCTATGCACACATCTTGCCATGCATCGATTTTGGATTTGGCGTCGACAAAATGTAATTTAGCGATCCCTAACATGCGCGGTGAAAAGGCATGCGTTCCTATATCCACTTTAGGAACAGCAAAATACTCTTGAACTCCGGTTGGCACAAACGGTTTTTGCCCTGTAGATACTGCCTTGGGCTGAATTTTAGGTTCTTGCTGCTTCCCCTGCATCAGCATTTGGATTTGCGGCAGGGTCAAAGGGCCCTTGAGATAAGATAACGTCCAGCGAGTTTGAAACAGAGTCGGTTCAGGTAAATAAACCGAATGCAAGATAAACACACGAGGCCCGCATGTAGCAATCATCTTGTTGAGGATCTCAGCGGCGTTCTCACTACTGATCGTTGACTTAATCCCTTCAAAGACCCGCGCCTTATCTCGCTCGGTCTGTAATTTCCCAATCATCCATGTTCCGCAGTTAGCTAATCCCTTGTAGTCAAGATCAACCGGGTTTTGTGTGCACAACATAATTCCTACACCATACGCACGCGCTTGTTTCAACAACGTTAACATGGGGGTTTTGGAAGGAGGCATGGCATTGGGGGGAAAATACCCAAAAATTTCATCCATGTACAAAATCGCTTTCAAACTTGATGTTCCCGACTGACGCCGCATCCAGCTGATAAGCTCGTTCAAGAGCAGCGTCACAAAAAACATCCGTTCAGGATCAGACAAGTGTGCAATCGAGATGATGGCAAAACGAGGCTTGCCTTGTTGCGTGTAGAGTAATCGTTGGATATCTAACGGCTCCCCTTCCATCCATGCTTGGAATCCCGGAGACGCCAACAAGTTATTGAGTGCGATCGAAAGTTCAACGCGGTCTTTCTGCGGATAGAACGTCTCGGTGTCTAAGACTCCAATCTTATTGAAAGGCGGCTTTTGAATTTGTTGAATGAGTGTCGGTAAATCTAAATTCTGCCCATTTTTCCACGCATTGGTCATGATAGTGGAGATCAGAATATGCTCGCGGCTTTTTAAAGGATCGGCGTCAATTCCTAATAATCCCAACAAGCTAGAAACCGTTGACATCACTTTGTCGCGCAATGCTCCGGCATCCAGCATGAGCTCAGGCGGAGGCACCGCAAACGAATTCAAAATCGACAGAGGAATGCCAGCGCTGCTGGCCGGAGTATAGATCGCAAGATCGATAGAATCGCGATACCGTTTGATGCGCGCGCCATCTTCACCCCATTTCTGCAAGCCTTCTTTCCACCGATTTGCCATGGTCGCAGCATATTGAAGCACTGTTTCGCCATTGCGCGTCGCTTCTGCTTCATCGATCCACGGCTGAAATTGGGCAGGCTGTAATTCAGGAAAAGCGAGTAGAAGATTTCCGAGGTCCCCCTTTGGATCGATAATCAGCGCTGGGATGGAATTTAAGGCAGCTTCTTCAAGGAGACCGATCCCCAGACCCGTTTTTCCGCTGCCGGTCATCCCGACGCATAAGGCGTGCGTGGTCAGATTCTTGGCTTCATATTGCAGAAGCGTGTCGGTCAATTTGCCATCTTTTAAGTTGACTTGCTTGCCAAGATAAAACGATCCCGGTTTGTCAA
>JAGVLX010000083.1 GCA_020054065.1 Parachlamydiales bacterium
AAGACATCAGCGGCAATGAAACTTGGATATGTATATAAACCTAAAAATCAACGAAATAGCAGTTTGTTATTTAGGAGGCACAGAAGCACTAAGAAATCTCTTCGTGCCTCTGTGTGCCTTTGTGCTGAATTTTTCTTCTAGTTATTTGCCGTTAGGGGGACCCCGAAGGTGTTACGCTTTGTGTTGAATTGAATATAAGTGTTGAATTTGCATGCATACAAAAGGGGCCAAGAAAACCTTTGCCCCTTTGCTTCTTTGCGATAGAAATTTGTTTAGCGGTCAACTGGCGCTTGAATCAAAGCGCTGTTGTTGAAGTTTTGGTTATCGCCCCACGCTTTCAACAGGTTGATCGGATCCAACAGCTTATCGACTGGTGTGCTGCTAGACAAATAGCCGCCAAAGCCTGATTGCAAAGCTGCTAACTCGCTCGGGCTGAACTCTTTTAACACCTCTTTTACTAAGGCAATCAATGGTGCTCTTGGATCATTATCAGGAAGTTTAGTATTGCCGGTTGCTAAGGCCCATACTTCGTCCCCTACGCCTCCGCCTGTTTCTGCCCGTGTCGCAACAGACAAGGCAGTTAGTAAATAAGAAAGTTTGGCGAGCGAGACGAGTTTGTTCCGGTCGCCATCCGACAACTTAGCTGCTTCATCCAATCCGCCTGGCAAGGTTGCTAGAACAAAATAGGTAAATCCAGGACTTTGGACGAATTTAGCCGTATCTTCCAGAAATTGCCGGGCAAAAGCCAGTGTTAAATCTTGAGTTTGTCCGCCGCCTGCTTCCGAAACAGCTCCGCGAATTGCGCCATAATAGATAGATGCGCCAAATAAGGCAGCCATCAATTGATACGCGCCAGATAAATCCACTGACGTTGTGAGTGGCACCGATTCAAATACCGATCGAGTGACCCCATTGATCGAATCAAAACTTGCATTCGAAACGCTCAGCGCCCCGGTTCCATATCCCAGTGCAGCAATTGTGCTTAACAAAATGCCTGTGCTGATTCCTACGCGGGTCAGATCGGGAATCACGCTACCGGTTTTTGGATCCACTTGTCCGACTTCCGTTGTCGTGTTGACTTGTGCGATGCCGGTTAAATTCAAGGCGCCTGGAACACTTTGTGTTCCGCTCGGCGTGATCCCTTGAATCCCTGCGAGGGCTGTCGGTGCGACAATTTGCAGCACGGATAGGATGCGGTCCCGTTCAAGTTCAATTTGGATGAGATTATCCACCTTCTCTTTTTGCAAATTAGCTTCCGCAATCTCTTTATTATCTTGCTGCCAGCGGTCTAATAGAAATGAGATCGCTTTATGTTGCGTGTCTTCCAATACTTTTAAGAATGCGCCCGGATCAAAATTGGGATCCGAACTGTAATTGGGAGGGACAAGTTGCGGATACATCGAACTCAAGAAAAGCAACACCAGTTGTTCGGCGCTCTTTTCCATCTGGTCCTGCGTTACGCCACCCGTCTGCGTTTCTTCACCTGTTACGATCGGTTCGAAGGTTGGGCCACCGGTTCCACCGACTAGATTAAGATCTATATCACTCATAGAAGCCCCTTGTACACTTGTTGATAACATTAACTTTTAAGGGCAAAGCTGCGAATGGCATTAAAATCAATCATCAGAGCAAGAAGCATGGAAAGCCTTTACCCCTAAATCTATTATAACAAATATAATTTTTTATTTAAACCGGGATATTCGAAAAATATCTTAACATTACATCTTAACAATCAATTAATGCAATCTTTCTCAACTCCTTAATATTAAAACTCCCAGGTAATGCTATAATAGTGTTTCAAAAGTTAATAATTAGCTATTAAGGAGGCAATTATGGCAGCAGCAATAGCAGGACAAGTCGCGATCACCTTAGCGTCCCAGATACTTCCCTATGCGGGCAGCTGGGTCACTAAAGCGATCCAAACCTGGGGACCGGCAAAGGTCGCCAACAACACCATCGACAAAGCCCATAAGGTTGGACAAGACGCCCTGGGCGGGAAAGGATGGTTAGGAACAGTCGGAGGCGCAATCGGTACCGGCATTGGGTACGTAGCCGCTCCGTTCATCGCCACCGCCGCACCCACTAACGGCAGCATTAATTTGATCGCTAATGTGGCAGGGGCAATCGTCGGAGCAACTGCAGAAGCAACTATAAACCACTTCACTAAAAAAGAGGAAAAGCCAGCCCAAAAACCGGCTACTCCAGCTGAATTATTGCTGGAGATTGAAAAGCTCAAGAGCGAAAACTTGAGAACTCAGTTAGAGCTGGAAAAATTGAAAAACAAGCCAGCTGTGGTTGACGCACCTGTCGGGGTGCCAGCTTCCGCGGCTGCTTAGGCCAAAAAACTGAAGGTGCGGACTCATCCTCCACACCTTCAGTCTTTTTTATATTTCGTCCCTGGGGTATTGTCATTCTTTCGCAAGCGAGGTTGCCCATGCAGACAAACCCTAGCCACTTCAAAGGAAAAGACGCTGTCGATCATGTGATTGAAGCCCAGGCCGAAGGCATCTTTTCGGCTACTGAAATTCATGGTACGGAAACTCCCGGGCACATCTCTGCTGCTGCCGATGCAGCCCGGGAGACGTCAGTGGTTTTAGTGTTACTGGCGATCCTGATCCAGCCCCTCTCCTTAACTCCCCACCAAGCCTGGCTTGTGCTGGGGATTTTTGCTTTTGGCTGGTTTTTCTGGAAAGTGGGAAGGAGCGCTTGGCTTGGCTGGTCCCGGCTGGAACGGCTGCACCGGATCATGGCCGAAGAGAAATGGGAGATTGAGCACCACCGTTCGCAGGAGCGTGAGGAATTAAGCGCTCTATATCAAGCCAAAGGCTTTGAAGGCAAGCTCTTGGAAGATGTATTGGATGTCTTAATGGCCGATGGAGACCGATTACTCCGGGTGATGTTGGAAGAAGAGCTTGGGCTTTCCTTAGAAAGTCAAGAGCACCCGTTGAAGCAAGGGTTGGGTGCAGGATTAGGCACTTTTACCGCTGTTGCTTTATGCGCGCTGGGGTATGGGTTTTATGGCTTGTATGGCATGGCCATTTGCGCTGTCGCATGCGTCGCCCTCTCAGCTAGCGTGGCCGCTAAATTTGAAAATAACAAAGTGATTCCGGCGGCTGTCTGGAATGTCGGCATTGCGATTCTGGCGTTGGGCAGCGCGCATTTTCTATTAGACTTTATTTTGCAGGTAGTTACTCGCGCATGAGCCGTTCCCACACCCATCCACACCCCCATAAGCCGGTTGTTTTTGACGAATTTTTTGCGATGGGCTTCGATGAAAGCGCCAGCCCCTTCATTACCCCAAGCTCGCGTCATTGGGCCAAGCAGATTCCCCTTCGATCGGCTGTAATTGCCAGTGTGCTGCTTGTCGGGGCGTATCTCTTGCAAATCTGGCCCGTGACCCACGCGCTTTCTTATTTGTTGTTGATCGGCGTCTATTTTTTAGCCGGCATTCCCTCGTTGATCGAATCGATTGAAGATGTGGCGCGTTTGGAGATCAACATCGATGTCTTGATGACATTAGCGGCTTTTCTTTCGGTCTTGATCGGCAGCCCGCTGGAAGGAGGATTGCTGCTGGTGCTGTTTGCCTTATCAGGAGCGATGGAAGATGCTGTGACCGCTAGGGCTAAAGGGGCAATCAATTCGCTTTATAAGCTTTCTCCTACAAAAGCCTATGTGATTGAAACGGATGGAACCGTGATTGAACGTTCGGTCCGTGACATCAACGTCGGTACAAAGATTTTAATTAAAGCTGGTGAAACGATTCCCCTCGACAGCAAGGTGTTGGAAGGGATTTCCTCGGTCAATTTGGTGCATCTGACAGGAGAAAACCTCCCCGTCACCAAAAAAGTGGGCGACGAGGTACCGGCCGGAGCGATCAACTATGAAGGAGCACTCGTTTTGGAGGTCACGCACACTAGCGCCGATTCCTCTATTGCTCGCATCATTAAACTCGTGACCCAAGCTCAGGAGGCCAAACCGCAAATCCAGCGGTGGTTTGATTCGGTCAGCAAGCGCTATGCGACAACGGTCATTTTGTTATCAGCCCTCTTTGCCACTACCCTCCCTTGGCTCGTCTCGATTCCTTACTTGGGATTTGAAGGCTCCATTTACCGCGCGATTGCGTTTTTGATTGCAGCTTCTCCATGTGCGTTGATTATTGCCACGCCAATTGCTTATTTAAGCGCCATCAGCAGCTGCGCGCGCAGCGGGATTTTGTTGAAGGGCGGGGTGACGCTCGACGCTCTCGCTGGCTGTCAAGTGATTGCGTTTGACAAAACGGGTACCCTCACATTGGGCAATTTGCGCTGTGTTGGCATGAACGCCTTGCAGCCCAGCGGGGAAACTCAACTGAAAGAAGCGTTAAGTGTCGCGGTAGCATTGGAGCAAAATGCTGTCCACCCGATTGCTCGTGCAATCATTAAGTATGCTGAGGATAAGCCGACTGAACTTGTGCAACTCCAGGAGTTCCGATCGATTCCAGGCTATGGCCTGGAGGCAATTTACCAAGGCAAACAGGTGTTCATCGGCAAAATTAGTTATCTCGCTGAAAAGTTACCAGCAGCAGTCAAAGGGCAGTTAAATGATTTCGCTAACGAGATCCAGCGCAAAGGGGATCTGCTAGCCGTCATGTTATTCGGCAATGATGTGTATGTATTCCGTTTCGAAGATACGGTTCGTCCCAAGATGCAAGAAACGCTTAGTCAATTAAAAGCGGGTGGATGGCAGCTGCTCATGCTAACCGGCGACCATCAAGAAAGCGCCAAAAAAATTGCTGAAACAGTGGGCATTGAGAATTTCAAAGCGGACTTGCGTCCGGAAGATAAGTTGAATATTGTCTCGCAAATTGCGCAAGAGAAGGGATTGGCCATGGTGGGCGATGGGGTCAATGATGCGCCTGCGCTAGCACGAGCGACAGTCGGGATTTGCATGGGACAAGTGGGAAGCTCGACCGCGATTGAAGCTGCCGATGTGGTCTTGTTACACGACAATTTAGACCAGCTGGAGTGGCTGATGCGCAAAGCGCGCAAAACCTTACGCATCGTCCGTGAAAATTTGACCTTGGCATCCGGCGTGATTTTACTTGCTACTACTCCGGCATTGTTGGGGTATATTCCGTTGTGGTTAGCCGTTGTTTTACATGAGGGCGGCACGGTGCTGGTTGGTTTGAATGCATTGAGGCTATTGGATAAGGCGAAATAAAAGGACCAGGACATTCAGACACACAAGACGTACAGGGCAATTTTTGCCGTGCGTGCGTGGTTGGTTCGAATGGACAGAATTGAAAATTTAAGCTATCTATTTATTTATGGCTTCCAAGCAAAAAAAGCTTACTCTCGAAGAGCATCTTAGCGAAGGAATTCGATTCGAAAGCCAAAAGTTTTCCGAAT
>JAGVLX010000106.1 GCA_020054065.1 Parachlamydiales bacterium
CAAAACCCCCAAAACCATCAACCCGGTTTTGACGTTATTTGACCAATCCAATTTTTTTTCCGGACCCATTTGACCTCTTATTTGGGTTGTTTATTGCTATCCTGCATGAGTTTGGCTAAAGCGGCATCCCGATCGGCGAACATGACAAGCTCACCATTCGCTAACATGAGCACTTTGTCAACCAAACGCAAAATGTCCACTCGGTGCGAGATGATAAATGTGGTACAACGCTTCTCTTTCAGCCGTGCCAAAGCAGAGAATAAGCCGGCTTCACCCTCCCGGTCCAGATTGGAGTTTGGTTCATCCAAAACAATCACCTTCGGCTCTTGATAGAGCGCGCGGGCTAAAGCGATTCGCTGCATTTGCCCAAGCGAAAGTCCTTTTCCTTGCGCTGTGATAGCGGTATCGTATCCGTTCGGCAGTCGCAGCACCATCGAGTGGGCTCCCGCGAGCTGAGCGGCCGTGATCACATCTTTCTGGTTGTTCTGTTCCATCCGCGCGATATTTTCACTGATCGTGCCGGGAAATAGCTCGATATCCTGAGGAAGAAATCCAAGCGACTTGCCTAAATGGGTGCGGTCATGATTGTAGGCATCCGCGCCGTCGATGCGTACGATTCCTTGGTGGGGTTTCAAGATTCCCATCAACAATCGTCCCAATGTTGTTTTACCGGCTGCACTGGGACCGATGATCGCCACCAATGTCCCTGGATCGACTTTAAAATTGATATTTTGCAAGGTAAAACGTTTATTGCCTGGATGCACATAGAACAAGTTTTCTACGCGCACTTCTCCGTGAATCTCAAGGAGGTCCGTCCCATTCCGCCTGGATGAAGGCTGCGAAGTGAATTGCATCAGCCGTTTTGCAGCGGATTGAAACGAAACAAGCTGCTGCCAAGCCCCCACAACCTGTTCTACCGGGGCAAGGGCCCGGGCGATAATGATGCTGGAAGCGATCATCACCCCCGCAGTGACCTCATTCTCAATGACCAAATAGGCTCCTAGGGCAAGGATCATAATTTGACCACCTAAACGGAAAAACTTAATGAGCGATAGATAAGTTGCACTGGTCGCAGCAGAAGCTAGGGCATCATTTGCCGCACCAAGGGTTCCGGTCATCCACAATTTTTTTAAAGGGGAGGACAACCCCATGCTTTGAAGGGTATCAATATTGCGCAAAACAGCGTTGAACAATAGGGAGCTGTCGCGGCTTTTATCTACAGAATTTTTAATGTTTTGTTTGGTGGCGCGTTCATTGAGAATGGCCAGTGCCAGCAAGACAATCGATAATCCGATGGCAGAATAACCAAACCAGGCATGCATCAAAAAAATCACTAAAAAGAAAATGATCGACCAGGGTGTGTCGAAAAGAACGACCAGGCTGGGTCCGATGATCATTTGCCTTACCTGGCCGATATCTTGTATCACTTGGTTTGGATAGGAGTTTCCTTCCAACACACTATCTGGCGTTAGATCGAACACTAAATTAGAAATGTGATGGTCGACCCAATGAGCAATATTAAACAAGACTCGGGAACGCAGATAGGTGAGGAACGCAAAAATCGCCAATCCGACAATGGCCATCAAAGTCAAATAGCCTAACGTCGCGAGGCTGTAGCTGGTAATGACCCGCTGATACACTTGCAGCATATAAATCGGATAGATTAATAGCAAAAAATTGATAAAAAAGCTGAAGAAGAACACCCACCAGAAAGCAGAACGGGTCCCCTTCAAAATCTCTCTCACCTCTTTGTATGTTTCCGGCTTCAATTGGTGCTGCATGACTCCTGACCTTCCGATTGACTTTCACAAATATAGGGTAGACCGATCAACAATTCGGGCGTGATGCACTCCTCATCGTCTTTCGGTAAAATAATTCCCATATTAAAACGTAGGGTAATGATGCTGTTAATATAATCAAAGGCTTGGTTAGTGGATGCGACTTCATCCTGCACATACCGGTCATCTAACTGAATGATCGTAAAGACATTTGACTGGCCATGTTGAAACTTGAATAGTTCTTGCTCGACCGCCTCGCGTGAGGCTTTGACTGCTACCAAAAAGGCTTGCCGCTGCAAGGCATTATGCTTGACATCTTCAGCGCTGCGGATCACATCCGACAAGATTCGGTCATGTAAAATGCATTCATCCATCTCCCGTTTGCGTGTGATCGCGAGTTGCGAACGGTAAGCTCCCATCTCTTCATAGTAACATAAGGGCATGCTCAAGGCGATCTCCCCACGAGTATTCAAGCCATTCACCCGCTTATAGAGCGATTCCGGATAAGGATTAAATCCTCTCCCCGGTTGCTTGCCGTTGAAGCCGACCTCAACGCCTACATTCAGTTCCGGTTCAAGGGCATTGTACGTTTTCTGCAACAGCGCCCTTGCGGATTGGATCAGCTCAAGCGTAGCCAGGTAATCGTCCCGCATATCCAGCGCATACAAGGCCCATGTATTTTCTAAAACTTCGTTGATGGATTCCAAGACACCGACGGGTGGATAGGGAAACTTATCGATGATGATCGGCAAATGTCTTTCGAGGAGGGGATCAAGCGCCATCAGCAACAATAAGGCTTGTTTGGCGGCAAACACATCTTGCTGGGTACGGATGAATTGCTCCTTACGGTTTTTGACATTCGCCAAAATTTGGTAAAGTTCCGTTTCGGCGACTTCACCGGCATCCACCATCGTCTGGACGTCTTCTAAAAACTTTTCATTTCGCATCCAAGCTTGACGGAACACCTCCATCAATTCATTGAGGATGATATAACGCCAATAAGCCTGGGCCACGGTCGCCATAATTTGGGAAATTTGAAACCGTGCCGCATAGTAACTGGCCCAGTAATCGTAGCCCGCAGCAATCTCTTGTGCGCCGTAGTTCACATAGCCGCTGTTGCGCATCAGGGGTACTTCTATTCTAAACCTTAAAGCGCTATCTGTTTGGGTATAAGGCAGTTGCAGATTATCCCTTAAACGGCGAATATCTACGGTCGATCTTAAAAGCGTTCCAGAACGCAGCCGTGTTTCGGCGTTAAAGTGGATATCATCGATGTATTGCCTTTGGAAGCCGTTGTCAAAAGGCGGAGAAAATAGAAAGTTTAAAATGGGCTTGGAGAGTCTTTCTTTAGCATATAGACTTGTTAGGCGCATATCATACAGGCCGTACGTCTGCTGCCACTTTCCTAAGCTCTCTTGAATGTCCTGATAGAGATTATAAATATCGCGGTTATGGCATAAGGTGCGTAAGATGATCTCAGGCAGATCTACACCTGGTTCTTCCTTATCCATCTCCAATTCATCTGCTGAGTCTTTATCGTGCTGGAGGGTTTGTGGTTCATCGCTTGCCCAAATGAAGGGCTCTGTCTGACTGCTTTTTAAAGTTGGGTTTTCTTCCGGCCAAAGAATTGTTAATGCACCTAAGAAAATCCCTAAGAAGAGTAACGTTGTTCTTAACACCGTCTCATTTAGTCTCGCAACCTGGAGTTTATTCTTGCACTCTAACGAGCCAAGCGAAAAAGGTCAAGATTTGTATGGTAAAGGTGGATTTGGTGAATTGATCAAATACCGCTAAAGTGAGCTGTCACCCTTAGCGGTATTTGAAAAAACGTTTAGATATTTGCCTGTACGTTAATGTCTGAGTCGATATAAAGGACAACCTGGCCGGAAGGGCTGAGATCGTTAACCCAGGTAGTGTATCCATTAGCAGAACCTGCCAATTCCCAGTTAGCCCCGGAATCCTTAAATAAGCCCACTACGTTATTACCATCTCC
>JAGVLX010000025.1 GCA_020054065.1 Parachlamydiales bacterium
CAACACGTTAATCTACACCGTTCCCTTCGTCATCTATGCTTTGTTCCGGTATATCTATCTGCTGCATCATCAGCATGCTGGAGAAGACCCTTCGAACGAACTGCTGCGCGATCCCCATATTTTATCGGCGGTGGCTTGCTGGGCGATTTTAACGACATGGATTATCATTAATAAAGGGTTACTGCCGAATGTTACCTGATAAAGGCGAGGTGTTCTCCAGCTGGCAACTCAAATGGTTGATCTACACACTGGTTGCTTCTGCAGCCGGATATTTGCTCTTTACCATCTGGGGCGGCTGGCGCGAAGTGGTTCAAGCGATCGTCACTGCAGGTCCCTTAGGCATTGCGGTGGCGTTGTCGTTATCCTTACTCAACTACGCACTGCGTTTTTTGCGGTGGCAAACTTATCTGCATCGCTTGGGGTGCTGGGTGCCTTGGCGCAAAAGTTTTCAAATCTATCTAGCCGGATTTTCTTTGACGACGACCCCTGGGAAAGCGGGAGAAGCGCTGCGCAGCGTCTATTTAAAAGATTACGATTTGTCCTACCGCAAAAGCTTAGCGGCGTTTTTTGCGGAACGTTTTTCCGATTTGGTCGCGGTGCTGATGATTTCAGCGTTTGGGATTGGACTGTATCACGATGGGACCTGGATCGCGTTATTGACAGGCGCTATTGTCTTCTTGGTTTTTGTGGTAATTTACAACAAACACTGGCTGGAAGCGTTGGAGCGGATCGCTAAATCGTGGCTGCCAGATCACATGGCCCATTGGGTAGAGTTTGGTTTGGAAATGATGCTGGCCTTTAGGCATTGCTATCGGATTGAGTCGTTGGTGGTGGGGATTGGATTAAGCGTGTTGGCGTGGATGGCAGAAGGGGTCGCGTTTTACACCTTGTTGCATCTGTTAGGGAGTCAAATTCCCATGCTGACGGCGCAATTTGTATATTCATTTTCGTTGCTGATAGGGGCGATCACGTTACTGCCTGGAGGATTAGGAGGTGCTGAAGTAACGATGTGGCAGTTGCTGCTCTTTTTTGGCGTGCCGAATTCGATTACAGTGGCGGTCACCATCTTGATCCGCTTAACCACCTTATGGTTCTCGGTGCTTTTGGGGTTGATCAGTGTCGCTACCCTCAAAACCGGTAACAAGTGAATGTGGAGTGCGGTAACTTGTTACCGCACTCCACATTCGCTATTGCGTGAATTGGGCTTCTTCGGTCGAGCCCTTAAGCGCGGCCGTCGAGGCACGTCCTTCGGTTAAGGTCATTAACACTTCGTCGTAATACCCTGCACCGACAAAACTTTGATGTTTAAGCGCGCGGTAGCCGTGTTGTTCAAGAGCATGTTCGCGCTCTTGGAATTGACTATAGACAGACATGCCGCGCCGTGCATAGCCGTGCGCCAGTTCAAACATGCTGGCATTCAAGGTGTGGAATCCTGCCAACGTAATAAATTGGAATTTATATCCTAACTCGTAAAGCTTTTCTTGGAAGGATGCGATCGATGCATCATCCAAATTTTTTCTCCAGTTGAAGGAAGGAGAGCAATTATAAGCCAGCCATTTGCCTGGGAATTTTTCATGCACGCCTTGCGCGAATGCACGTGCTTCTCCGAGGTCAGGTTTGGAGGTTTCACACCACACCATATCGCTATAAGGGGCATACGCACGCGCTCTAACGATCGCATAATCGACTCCGCCTTTAATATGGAAGTACCCTTCATGCGATCTTTCTCCAGTAATGAAGGGCAAATCGATGTGGTCGGAATCAGCACGAATGAACGCAGCAGATTCCGCATCGGTGCGTGCAATGAGGATGGTGGGAACCCCCAGCACATCAGCAGCAAAGCGGGCTGCAAAGAGTTTTTCAAGATAGGTAGAGACGGGTTCGATCACTTTGCCGCCCATATGTCCGCATTTTTTTAGGGAAGAGATTTGGTCTTCCAGGTGAATGCCGGCAGCGCCGGCTGTGATGATCGCTTTAATGAGTTCAAAGGTGTTTAAAGGACCTCCGAATCCCGCTTCGGCATCGGCGACGATAGGCGCAAACCAATCGTGTGTTTCTTTGTTTTGCATATGATCGATTTCGTCCGCGCGGGCCAGCGCATGGTTGATGCGTGTGATCAGGTGCGGGACGCTTAGGTAAGGATAGAGGCTTTGGTCCGGATAGGTGTGGTAGGCGTCATTGGCATCGGCGGCAACTTGCCAGCCGCTGATATAGATCGCTTTCAATCCGGCTTGCACTTGCTGTACAGCTTGGTTGCCGGTCAGAGCGCCCATGGCGCGCACGATCGATTTGCCTCCCAGCAATTCCCAGAGCTTTTCACTTCCAAGCCGGGCTAACGTGTGGTCTAGCTGAACCGATCCGCGCAATTGCACCACTTTTTCAGCCGAATAAGGGCGTTTAATACCTGTCCAACGTGGATTGGTTTTCCAATCGTTTTCCAATTTGGCGATCTCTTTTTTGGTGTACATGGCGATCCTTTATTCTAGATATTGATACGCTTTCAGGGTTAAAAATTCAGGAAATTCTTGATTGAGGACCAGATCATCTAACAGCTGTCTGGCGTTATCCATTCTTTTCTGGGAAAATTTCGCTTTATCGAACCAGCCTTTGATTTTTCCGGTCTCTTCATCGGCCAATTTGTGATAGAGATCGGGGATGAGAGGCTGCTTTTGATCGATAAGCGCTTTTTTGTTGTGCATCCATTGCCATAACTGTGCACGGGAGATTTCGGCGGTAGCGGCATCTTCCATCAGGTTGAAGATCGCGACGGCTCCAGTCCCCGACAGCCAGGCATACAAATACTGCAACGCAATGCTGATATTTTTACGCACCCCCTCTTCGGTGATCGTTCCTTCAGAAATTTGAAACTCAATCAGATCTTTGGGGGTGACATTCACTTCAGGGCGCATCCGTTCTTTCTGATGCTGCTTTTCTTTGAGGGCAGTTTTAAACGTTTCGCGGGCAATGGAAACTAAATCCGGATGCGCTACCCATGTGCCATCAAAGCCATCTTTTGATTCGCGCACTTTATCCTCTTTCACTTTTTCTAGGGCCACCGCATTCACTTGCGCATCTTTACGGCTAGGGATGAACGCTGCCATTCCTCCCATGGCGTGTGCTCCGCGCTTGTGGCAGGTTTGAATTAGCAGCTCGGTATAGGCGCGCATGAAAGGCACAGTCATGGTGATTTGGGTGCGGTCGGGAAAGAAGAAATCACGCTTCTTAAACTTTTTGATGGCGCTGAAGATATAGTCCCAGCGGCCGGCATTCAAGCCGGCAGAATGCTCGCGCAGTTCATAGAGGATTTCTTCCATTTCAAAGGCGGCTAAGATGTTTTCCAATAACACGGTAGCCCGGATGGTGCCGCGCGGGATCATGAGTTCGTCTTGTGCGAAATTAAACACCTCATTCCATAAGCGTGCTTCCAAATGGTTTTCTAGCTTGGGTAAATAGAAATAGGGCCCCGATCCTTTTTCAAGGAGGGTTTTAGCATTATGGAAGAGGTAGAGGCCGAAATCGAATAGGGAAGCGGAGATTGGCTCGTTATCCACTAAGAAATGTTTCTCTTCTAAGTGCCAGCCGCGCGGGCGGACCATTAAGACGGCGCGTTGTTCGTTTAGCTTGTATTGTTTGCCTTCAGGACTTTCAAAAGAAAGGGTTCCGGCAATCGCTTCAATCAAATTTTGTTGCCCTTCGATATTGTTACTCCAGGTGGGCGAGTTCGCATCCTCAAAATCGGCCATGAAGATGTCAGCTCCCGAATTCAAAGCGTTGATCAACATTTTGCGGTCGGTGGGGCCGGTAATTTCCACCCAGCGTTGTTGGAGATCGCGGGGGGTGCTGGCCACTTGCCAATCGCTGGTGCGGATGGAGTTATTGGGGAAGGTAGGGTTTTCTCCCGCATCAATCTTCGCTTGCCGCTCTTTTCGCCGTTCGAGGAGCTTTTTGCGTTCGGGATTAAATTGGTGATGGAGCTGCGCTAAAAAGCTTTGCGCTTCAGGAGTCAAGATTTTATCCACGGAGGGAGTCAGCGACCCGGTGATCTGGATTGATTCTTTCTGCGCTTTCATGAAATTCCCTCCTATTCACCCTTCAATATACAGTTTCAATTAATTATGATAAGGAGAGTTTTTAAAATTTTAAAGATTAAGTATTTATGCCTTGAATACCACCGAGCCACTGAGATCACTGAGTAAAAATGAGAGAATTGAGGAAAGTTATAGTATTTTATAGTCGCCAAAATACTTTACAACGAGAAAATAGCAGTTTAATTCTCCCAGTCTCAGTTCTTCTCAGCGATCTCACTGGCTCAGTGGTGAATTATAGAAACCCAATTTTTGGTTAATGAATTTAGGATGAATAAGCTGATGAAAGAGCTCTTTTTGATGCACAAGCAATTTTTGTTTAAGGGCTGTATCTTGCAGATCCAGAGCAAATTGTTGCGCAGTTTTATGAATGGCGGCCTGGTCGTAGCCTAAGCCGCCTGCCTGAAACAGGGCATGGATATTTCCCAGCGGCAGGAAGGTTTCATACTCTTTAAATTCGGGCCACATCCGATAAGGGGATTTTCCGTAATGGACGAGGACAGTGTCAAAAGCCAAAGTGTCGAAGGTGCGCAGCGAAGAGTGGATATGACCCAACGCTAAGAAGTATTCAGAATGGCGCAAGGTTCCCACATAATCTTTTTCATTATCCACCAATGGAATTCCGTGTTGGAGCAGCGACGCGCAAACGAAATTGCGGTGGAGATGCGCCAACGCTGCCTGCCGTCCGCTATAGCCTACGGACTGTTTTTTTGGGTGATTGGATGAGTAGCTGGGAAATCCTTTTTCGATCAAAGGATACGAAAAAGGAAACATCAAGGGTTGAATCTTGTGTGCCTGGGCGTTGAAGTCAAAAGCGGCGTGTTTTTGCAAAATTTCGTCGCTGAAGGTAAAACCAAACCATCGCCGAAAGTAGGGTAGAGGGGTTGCGGAGCCAAACAGCTGGTAGGGGCCAATATGCGGAAGAGGCTTGGCTAATTCGGCTTTAAGGATATCAAATTCAAGCAGCTGATGCTTTAAAACGAGATCGATCTGCTCCCAGAACCCTTGTTTGAAGATCGCTTCACTAAACAAACTTTTTTCGTGCAGCTCGACCCAAATCAAGCGATCATTGTTGCGCTTGAGCGTGCTTAAAATCTCGATCAGTTGGTCTGGATACTTATCGTATAAGTTTTCATGAATGTAAACGGTCTTATATCCCTTGACTTTGTGATGCTTTTCCAGGGGCAAATATTTCACTTGCGCTTCGGTGCGCAAGCAGAGGTCATAGTACGTCCATTTCTTGCCTGGAGCATATTTGAGATAGGGATAGAGGGGAGAGCAGTTGAGATCTTCAAATGGTGTGAGGACAGCAATCTTAGGTTTGTTGGAAAAAAAGAACATGCCACTCCTTACTCATCTGCAATTAAGTTGAGGGTTTTGGTTTTTAAGCGCTGTGGAATTGAGGCCAGCAATGTTTTAAAGGGGAGGCCGTTGACAAGGTGAGCGAGGCCGCCATAGGTAGGCGAACGCCCCGCAGCGCGCCTGACAATATTCTGTTCGGTTTCTTTTTCGATGGTTTGGAGGAGTTGTTCGAAGGTGGGATGATCGTGTGTCAGCGAGAGGTAGTCGTGGGCAGCTTGTTCGCGCAGGAGGTATTCCTCGATCGATGCTTTTAGGGAGTGATGCAGTTTGGAGTAAGTTTTACGTTCTTTGAGGTGGAATGCGCCAATGGATTCTTTTAAGTAGAGGACAGGGTGATTTTTGGCGATCTCATAACAAAATTGCATGTCAGCCGCCCAGGACCAAGGGCCGAAATTAAAACCGGCTTTGACTGCGTCGTGGTGGAAGGTGTGTCCGATGGGGGAGCCGAACCAGTTGCCGCGTTGAGCTGTTAAAAAAATTGCTTCTTTAGGTTGAATGATTTGTGTGTGTGGAAGCATACTCCAATGGGTTTTGCGACTACCATCGATAATCGCGTATTCGGCGATGATTAATTTAGCTTGAGGATGGGTTGCGGCTGCTTGGGTAAGGATTGTGTACGCATCAGAGTAGAGTTCGTCGCCGGCAAACAGCCATTTGCACCAGGGATGGTTGGTATGAATAAAGTGCTCGACTGCGTGTTTCCAGTTATCGACCCGGTCGGTGGTGTGGGGGCGTTTGACAACGTTCCACCCTTTTTGGCGGGCGATCTCCGCTGATCCATCTGAGGAGTGGTTATCCACGACTGTCACATCGAAATGGGAATCGACCTTTAAGTTTTTTAAGAAAGCGGCGCTGTTATAGGTAGGAATGCAGAGGGCGACCATAGAGTGGATAAGTCCTTAATAAGAAATCTTCTTTAGCCGAGCGTTAGCACGCTCAAAATCCCACCCATTCTACAACCCTTGTTTTAAGCCAGCAAGCTCTCTTTAAATTGCATAATATTTTTTTCAAATCTAACTAACAATCGATATCATTTTATTAATTATTTGTATGTTAATTAATTACTGAAAATAAAAGGCTAGCCGATTTTCGTGATTGATGTCGTTTGGATTGCATATTCGGTTTTGAAGAAAAAATCAGCAAGCTAACTAGTAATGCTAAAGCAGCACAACAAGCACATTGAAAGGAATCATATGAATTTTTGGTGGTATCAATTAAATGGTTGACCTATGCTACCTAGGTATGTCAAAGAGTTTAAAAAAAGATTTTAACGTCCTGATTATTCTATCACAGAGCTATCCGTTTGGAAGCGGTGAAAGCTTTTTAGAGGCTGAACTGGATGTGTATTCGAAGAGGTTTAAGAAAATTATCTTAGTCCCGTTCGAGTCCGAGGGAAACGCACGATCGGTTCCTTCGAATGTGATTGTAGAGACACCATTTAAGCAACGATTTCCAAAACTTAAATATGCTTTTCTAAGTCAAAAGCATCCGGCTACCCGTACATTATTTTGGAAAGAGGTTAGTGAAACTCCAAAAGTCCTCACTAATCCCTATTTTTTTAAACGGTTGACTGGCGGAATTGCAAAGACAACCCTCTACTATCAGTGGTTGTTAGACTATTTGAACACGCATCCCGAATATCAAAATGCCTGCTTTTATACCTGTTGGTTTTTCGAACAAGCAACCGCATTGGGATTATTAAAACAGCAGCTGCCTAACATGAGAATTGTTTCCCGGGCGCATGGACACGACATCTACGAACAAGATTATTTTCCCGCATACATCCCCTTCCGAAGTGCTACATTGAAGATGATCGATAAGGTTTTTCCGGTTTCAGAAAATGGACGTCTTCACATCAGCCATGCTTACCCGGAATATGCGCATAAAGTGCAGGTCGCACGATTAGGGGTGAGAGGCACATCACATACGACACCGCAATCCAATGCAGAGGCGTTTTTTATCACGTCGTGTTCGACGATGATTCCGATCAAACGCTTGGATTTAATGCTGCACGGGATCGATGTATTTGCTAAACGCCATCCAGACTTGAAGATTCATTGGCACCATCTAGGCGATGGACCGCTTAAACAGCAGGTTGCGCAGCAAGCTCAAGCATTATCGGCGAATGTGATCTGGAGTTTATTGGGTAACTTATCTTACGACAAAGTGTACGACTACTATCGTACGACATCTGTCGATGTGATGCTGCATGTCAGTGAAACGGAAGGGATTCCCCTTTCGATCATGGAAGCGCAATCGTTTGGCATTCCGGTGATCGCCACAGCGGTTGGGGGAGTTCCTGAGATTATCCAAGGGGAGTCCGGAATCCTGCTGGGTAAACATCCCACGCCAGACGATATTGCGGATGCGCTTGAAGCGTATGCTTTGGATCGTTCCAAGTTGACAGCTGCTAAGCACTCGGCGCGTGCAAACTGGGATCGCCATTACAATGCTGAAAAAAATTATTCAGCGTTTGTTCAAGAAATGCTCTTTTAGATTTAAAACAGCGCGAAGCGCTTTTGGAGTGCGGTAACAAGTTACCGCACTCCAAATTCACTTTATACGCTGTTTAAGATAACGCAATGTATTGAAAACAACGGGAAAATAAGACAAATAATATTTCAGGCGCAAAGATAGCCTTGGCGTTCCATACACCTTGTAAAACTTATAGTGCCGACGGAATTCATGAAAATTGTTAATCCCCAAAAACTGGAACGCACAACATTCATGGAAACGGTGATAATAGTTGTTTTTCTTGTCGACGATCTCTTTTGGGGCATCCTGCAAGGCAATAAACAACGTATACGCTTGATAAAAATGCATTTTATCGTAATTGGTCGACATTTTGTTCTGATGGATACGATAACGTACTAATGGTTCATCATACGAATACACATGATAATGCTTAGAGATCCGCAGCCACAATTCATAATCTTCGCAGCTATAGAGATGTTCTTTAAATAGTCCCACTCGGTTAAACACCTCTTTTTTGATCATGGTCGAAGAAGGCCCGCAGACAGTATTTCCATAAAACAAGCTTTCGTAAATATTCCCTTTGGCGGGATAAAAAAGGGTGTCTAAAGTTTCACCGGTTTCGTTAATCAGCGTCAAAGCCGTATAACTCATGCCTGCTTTAGGATCACCATGCGATGCAAGAAAACGGGCTTGCTTGTCCAGCTTCTCCGGCTCAAACAGATCGTCATCATCTAAGAAGCAAATATACTCATAAGCCGCTTGCTTGATTCCGGTATTACGGGCACCCGCCAGTCCCTTATTCTCTTGATGGATATATCTGACTCGCCGGTCGCTTTGGTATTCTTGCACTTGCTTGGCAGTCTCATCCGTCGATCCGTCATCGACCACAATCAGTTCTAAATCAGAATGGGTTTGTTCTAGGACGCTTTCAATGGCCGCTTTTAAATAGCCGCGGGTGGCGCCGTTATAAGTGGTAAGGATGACAGAGACAGGGGGCGTATTCATAAATGGAATCTCAGGCTAACTTCGTTATAGACATGGACCGCAACCCCTTTGACGTCGCCCAACGGGAGCAAAACATTGAAACTCGGGCATACAAATAAATTGTCACGGTAGGCATAGGTAGATGGATCTTTGGTCATCCCCGCCACAGCGTGCCAAAATGTCGGCGCATCGCGAAAAAAGTAGGTGCCTGCGGACGCGTGGCTGGAGATAACTTTTTTTTCTGCAGCTTGAGTCACCTGATCGTTTTTCAAGGCAAGATAGCTATATTTCGGGTTCGTTGAATGAAAATAGGGGATCAAGCCCAATAGGTTTGGTTGTTGTGTGAACAGGGCGGTTGGAGAAAACGAGGACTCATACAAGATGTCAATTAAGTCCACAATGATCGGACGGGTAAAATCGCGGATGAGGGCGGCTCCGGCTGCAGCAGATAAAAGTGCTCCCTGGGTCAATTGCGAAATGACCACCGTTTGCGATTTGGGATACCATTGGCTCAAGAGTGTTTGGAGTTCTTTCAACCGTGGAAATTCGCGCAGCACAAAGATCAAATCAGCTGTTGATGCCTCGCCATTTTTCACCCATGCGCGGGATTTGAGGGCGTATTGAATAAATGACTCACCCTCTATTTCTGTGAACACACGTTCGCAGTCTGGACCGGCTAGAGGGATGATCGAATACATAGGTTCGTAATGAGGTGTTAGGTGGTTGCCAACGTTTCCGCTAAATAGTGTTTTAAATCTTCAGGTGTGCCGATGCCGTGCATGGCGGAATGTTCGATCATGTAGATGCCAATTTTTAACCCATTGCGGATCGCATAGTTGTAAGTGGGGCAGGTGTAAAATTCGTTGTTCACCCGTTCATTGCGGGCAATCATGTCAATGGCGCTATTAATAAAGTCCCTGCCGCGGGTAAAGAAATAAATTCCCACGGTGGCATATTCTGAGATCGGTTTTTTCTCCTGCACTTCTGTGACCAGTCCGCGTGCATCGATTTTGGCAAACGACCATTTCGGGTCGGCATGGGGATCGATGAACGTCAGGATGGAGCCGTCTAAACGACGGTTAAGGCAATCCTCAACGAAGAGGTTAATATCCCCATCAATGATCTGGTCGCAATTGGCGATTAGGAAAGGTGCTTGGTCGTTAATGTACTGGCGCGCTTGCAGCAGGGTGCAGGCGGTCCCTTCGGTCAGTTGATCGATTTCGACCCAATCAATCGGATACTCTTTGGAAAGCGCTTTGACGATTTCCGGATTTTGCCGAATATGTTCGGAACGGGCAATCAACACGTAGCGGGCATTAGGAATAAAAAGGTTTTCGATCACCCGCGCAATCATCGGTTTGCCGCCGACATCAATGAATGGCTTAGGCAGGTGGTATCCGGCTTGTTCAAACCGTTTGCCTTGTCCGGCCATCGGGATGAGGACGGTGATAGGTTGTCCACTAGGCGGGGCTTTGTTCTGTGCGATCAGCTTTTGATACTCTTCGATTTTTTGCGGGCTGTAAAAGGTGTGGTAGCGCGATCCGTCGAGGTGGTAGGCGATCAGTTGTTTGCCATCCAACACGAGCTCGTTTAACACTAAGGAAACGTAATAGACGCCATTGAGGCTGGACGCCTTCTGGATCGATTTCATGGCGGAGCGGATAAACTCTTCTCCTCGGGCAAAGTAATAGAACCCGGCGATCGCATGTTTGCTGATCGTCCGTTTTTCGGCCGCTTCGGTGATGTTTAATCCATTTTCTAGTCTGACGTAGGACCAACGCGGGTGAACGGTCTCGAAGCATGCCACCCCGGCGTCAGCGTTGTGTTCTTGAAAATGGTGCAAAATTTTGTTCAGGTCCGATTCAATGATTTGATCGGGATTGGCGATGATCAGAGGGTTTTCCGGATCGATATGGTCGATGGCCATGAGGGCGCTGCAAACGGCACCTTGGGTGTCTCCGTCGACATACACAATCTCGCAATTGCGGTGGGTAAGGAGCGTCAGCATGTCGTCTAGATGGTACTTTTTGCAATCTTCATTGTTGACGACGCAAATATAGCGCTTCTGGGTTTGAATCGTATCTAGGTTTTCAATGACATGTTGAATCATTGATTTCCCGTTGATTTCGATCAGCGGCTTAGGAAAGACATACTCTTCCTTATTGAAGAAGGCAGATTGGCCGGCAAGTAAAAGTAAGATATTCAGCATAGGTTTCAGGGGGTTGCAGCGAATTCGATTTTTTCCGCGTGTGACCGTTCGGCATCGCGGATCGCTTTCTGGATATTGCTTAAATTGACATCTTCGACACCGGTCACTTTCATGACATGGGCGCCGCTAGCGACTGCCGCTTGGATGCCATTGATATTGTCTTCGACAATCAAGCACGATTGCGGATGGAGCCCAAGCCGTTCGATCGCTTTCAGATAGATCTCAGGATGCGGTTTGGGTTGCTTGACATCTTGATTGGAGAGAAAGAAGTCCAGATATTCCGCAAGTCCCGCACGCTCCATCATGATCTCAATGGTTTTGCGGATCGAATTCGAGCAGACGGCGATTTTGTACCCGGAATTCCTCAAGTGGGCTAAGGCATACAATTGTTGAAAGACCGGCTTGCATTCAGCATAGACAATTTCGAGGGTATATTGTTGCTTGAGGTCGTTGATGAACCCATGCAGTTTCTTCGGGAGTCCCCGTTCTAGGGAAAGCATTTCTAATTTTTTACGGGTAGGTAGTCCGTCGTAGGTGCTGACATGGTCGTAACGGCTGATTTGCATCCCAAAGTGGGCAAGCGCTTTATTTAAAGCGTGGTAGTGCCAATCCTTCGCTTCGATCAGGACGCCATCCATGTCGAAAATGATAGCTTGGATCTTGGACATAAGATCATTCCTTGTTGCCTTAAGAGAATAAGAGGTTGCCCATAAATTGTCAGTAACAAGTTACCGTTTATGGATTTCACTCAAACAATGTTCTTTAAAATACAGAAAATTAACAAGATAGGCAGGATTGCGGCGCAGCAGGATAGGCATGATAAAAAAAATTTGTACCACAGAGATCACAGAGAGGAATGATCAATTTGTTATTTTAGGAGTCGGAGAGACGCTAAGAGCCAGCGTTTTTACATAAATCATAAGCTTAAGATAGCTATCCTGCCCATCCTACCGCGCAGCGATCCTGCCTATCTTGTTAATTTTATGGTGTTAAGTTTTGGATCTGTTGATAGAGGCGGTCGGCGATGGCCGTGTGGCTAAACTGCGGGATCCACTCAGCGGCATGAGCGGCGATTTTTTTTAACCGGTCAGGTTGACCTGAAATAGCAACAATTTTTTGATAAAAATCGTGGAGATCGTTTTGTTTAAAGGCAATGTAATGATGGTCGGGAATCAGTCCTAAATGACGATAGATGGGTGAATCGGAAGCCACCATCACGCTGCCGCACGCCATTCCTTCGTAGGTGCGCGCGGGAGGAAAGTTCAGCAGCCCCTCATCATTGACGAATAGCTGGTAACGGTTCAACTCTTGCACGTGATCCAACTTGCCATCTTTCGTTTCTGGATAGTTGGGTAATAACGATTTGACATGGGATTTAAAGGCTTGTTCCTGCTCCACAATTCCTCTTCGTATTTGATGGGTCCACTGAATTGTGGGATAGAAATGAATATAATCGTGGAGTTCTCCGGGCCTGCAGAGAGGATCGTTAACGGGGTTGACCGCGCCTATGGCAACGCAACGTTTGTCTCTTTGGTCAAAAGGAATAATTTTTTGAAATTGTTCCCTGTATCCGAACGGGACGTCAATGACCTTCCCTTCAAAGGCGGCATAATGTTTTTTGAAGAAATCGCAAAACAAATCATGGCGTGTATACCCCATGAGGTAATTAACATTCGCATCTTCGAGGATTTTTGCCGCACGCGAAGTATGGGAGGTGTAATCCATCACATGCCAAATTTTAACCCCCTGAAAACCTTTTGGCGGGGCACTATGGGCGTGGTAGGGTTCTCCATCAAACCCAAGCAGCACATCGGCATGATGATTCAAACTGCGTAGGGTATAGACGAACTGATAACGATCGGGCTCCACGCCTAGTGTTTTCAAACGCTTGCGATAACGGAAGATATGCCACGGTTTGGAGAGGTAGATGACCGATACATATTTCTTAAAAAAGGCCAAATTGTAGCCGTTGAAGTTGCGCCCTTGATCCGCAAAAAGAAACTGGGGATTTTGGACCGCTATTGTTTTCTTCATGGCACGGGAATTTTTTGAATCTTAGATTCCCACGGTACAGCTAAGGTATGAGGGGGTTCTCCGTACCGTTTCGACGTGTTAACAACTTCAAAGGTCACGTAGGTATCTTGAGAGCTGATTCGCTTGACATTATGGATGCCTAGATCCAGGACTAGTCGGTAAATTCCATCTGAAAAATGGTTAAAGTCGATCTCGGTCTCGATTTTGTAGACTCCAGGCTGCACCTCAAAGGGATATTTGTCTTCCTCGCCAATAATGCCGTGGTGGAGGATGACTGAGCCGTATTTGTTGATGATGAAGAATCCCACAAACAATTCGTGAACGGGCTCCAGGGCTTTGAAGATCACTTCAATGGTTCCGGTGCAGCTCTTTTTGAAAATGCCTGAATGATCGTTTGAAGCAATTTTAAGGCTTTGAATGCGGATCGTGCGGTCCCCTTCATCGCCGGACCAGTGAGTTTCCGGTTTCTCTTGTTCGTAAAAGCCTTGATATTTGGCAATGCACTCGTTGATGCTGCTGGTGGGGATCAATTTTCCTTGTTCGAGGTAAATCCCTTTGTTACAGAATCCCAGCGTGCTCATGTTGTGAGTAATGAATAGAATCGTCCGCCCTTGTTTGGCGACCTCTTCCATTTTTCCGATGCATTTTTTTTGAAAGCGGGCATCGCCGACGGCCAGCACCTCATCGATGAAGAGGATGTCGGGTTCTAAGTGCGCAGCCACGGCAAAAGCGAGCCGTACATACATGCCGGAGGAGTACCGTTTGACCGGGGTATCCAAAAACCGTTCGATGTCGGCAAATTCGACGATTTCATCAAATTTTTTCCGGATTTCGTGCTTGGTCATCCCCAGGAGGGCTCCATTGAGGAAGATGTTTTCCCGTCCGGTCAATTCGGGATGGAAGCCGGTACCCACTTCCAGTAAGCTGGCCACGCGTCCGCGGATTTCAATGCGTCCGGAGGTGGGAGGGGTGATCCGGCTTAGAATTTTGAGTAAGGTCGATTTGCCTGCGCCGTTGCGGCCGATGATGGCAACGCGATCTCCCTGATCAATTGTCAAATTGATCTCTTTGAGCGCCCAAAACTCTTCTACATCGTCGGGTTTATATTCAGGACGTTTGCCGAAGAGATTTAACGTTTTTTCCGATAGCTTGTCGCGCAGCGTTTTATACGCTTCCCCATATTGGTGATGGATGAGATATTTTTTAGATAACGATTCAATTTGAATGATCATATGATATCTGCGAAATGACGCTCTCCCTTTCTAAAAAATGCCACGCCGCTGCTCAAGATGAGAACGGTTAAGAGAAGCGATTCTGCCCAGCTAATGAAATAAAATGGAGCGCTAGACCCTAAAATTGCCCACCGGAATGCATCGATGATGCCTACCAACGGGTTCAGGCTATAAATCCATCGCCAGGTTTCGGGGATCAGGTTGCTGCTGAAACCCACTGGCGTGATGTACAAACCGAATTGCACGCAAAAAGGAATGATATAGCGGAAGTCTCGGTACTTGACGTTGAGGGAGGAGATCCACAAGCTAATCCCGAAAGCCAAGCAGGTAAGGTGTGCGACAAAGAGCGGTAAAGCCAATAGATTCCAAGTGGGAGCAAACTGGTAATATGCCATGACTCCCATTAGAATGATGAAGGAGATGAAGAAATCACATAAGGCAACTAACAAGGAACTGATCGGAATCAGCAACCGGGGAAAATAAATTTTTGTAATCAGGTTGGAGTTGGAAACGAGGCTTTCACTCCCTTCCATCAGGGAATTGGCAAAAAACTGCCAAGGGAGCAGTGCCGCCAAAACCAGCAGGGGATACGGGACAGTAGTTTGGCTGGCAAGGTTGGCGATACGTCCGAAGACGAGGGATAACGCTAACATGACAAGGAGCGGACGGATCAAGGTCCACAAGACGCCAATCGTTGTTTGCTTATAGCGCACTAAGATGTCGCGCCACGTCAGGAAATAGACCAGTTCACGAAAATCCCAAAGATCTCTCCAATAGCGGGCGTTGGGTTCCCGGGCGTCGATAACAACGTGTACGGATTGAGTGTGTTGCATAAAAATTCTTCTAATTTCCTATGCAGCATACCAGAAAAGCGAAAAAGGACAAAACGACAAAAATGACCCAAAGGACCAAAATGAACGGAAGCCGTTACATTCTTTTGGTCCTTTGGGTCGTTAGTGCTTTTGCGCCGGAGGTCTAGGGATCATGATCTACTCTCTATCTTTAATAGGGTTGATCGAAAAATGAGATTCCTGCGGCTGAATGCGGCGATGCATCCATAAATGACGATTATGTTTGGCCACTTCCGCCGATCCGGCTGAGTTTTTTTCTGCGGCGGGCAACGTCCCATCCGGACGCACCACATCTGCGGCGGGAACATTAAAATATTTATTCAAGCGGGTAATATATTTTTCATTGAGCTCTCGAATTAAACCGTCATACTGTTCTTCGGTAATCCCATATGTTTCCAAGGCTGCACGTGCCTGTGAATTAAATTCGGTGACCTTCCATAAATAGGGATATAAATTGCGTTCGCGAGGAATCGAGTCAAACCCTTTTTGGGTCGGCGCTCCCGGTGGAGGATCCCGATACTCTTCTTCAGTCTTGACCAGTACGTTTAATGTTTTGATGAAATTATCGTAGTAATACATGGTGTACGATTCCAAAAACCCCTCAGCTAACCGATCGTAAATCCCTTCCAAATCACGGTATGCAAATCGCAAGGGTTGATTAGGCGTCCACACAACACATAAATTTTGCCCATGCGGTGATAAAGCTAAGCCTTCTTTGAGTGCGATCGGTTCAATAGCGTTCAAATAACCATCGATTAAGCAACCCTGCATAAACTCGACTGAGTTTTTGACCTGTCCGTTTTGAATCGCACTTTCAAACAATTCGTAAATCAACGGCAGGTTACCTAACCCCCTTTCGGGAGGAAGCAACGCTGCAACTCCATGATTTTCCACTTTTGTCCTTTCGGCTGACATCACTGCTGAAAAGCTAAAGATTTTGCAGCGCCCCTCCAGGAACTCGGCGGGAAATTGGCGGATGATGGCTCCTGAATCCACTAACTTTCCGTTTGGAACGAATGCTTTTGAGGGATAATCCGGAATGTCCCGGAGGATCATGCCTAAGGTTTCGGGAAAATAAAGGAAGTCAGCGTGTGTCGCGATGCGCTCAAAGATGTTCTGGAAATGAAGGCTTTTAATGACATCCTCGGTGGGCAATAAGCGGCGCGTATCTTGCGGATTCGTAGCCACTCCCATTTTGAAGATGAAAGGGGTGGTTTTGGTGTCAGGGGAAATGCGTCGGATGACCCATGAACGATAGGAGGAAGTGGGAGTTCCCATAAATGAGGATTCGCTAGGCTTCACAAAAGGAATTTTAGCCTCATGCAGCGCAGCAAAATGGCGATACCCTTCTGGATGAACAAAAAAGCGATATCCCGTTAGGTTGCCATTTGCATCTCGAATTTCCAAATCCCTCAGGATTTCTTGATCGAGCATTGCCGCTTTTAAGGCTTGGATGTGGTTGATGGGGATTTCAAAATATCCAATCCGCATTTGAAATCCCCCGCGGGGTGCCTCTTTGGTGGCTTTGGCTTGCGGATTAAATTGCGGGTTTAGCTTCCACGCATATTTGTTGGCTGTCCAATGGTATCCGACACCGTTCTCGTCATGGCCGCGGATATGGAGCAGATGTTCGCTTCTCAAATGGTCGACCAAGTGCGGCAGATCGTTTAGCCATGAGCCATCAAAGGGTTCTAATGTAAACGTTCCATAGCGTGGATCGACGTAAGAGGGTTGTTCCGTATCGAAGGGCTGGGTGTGGAGTGTCAGGAAGCCATAAAACATGACAACCGCCAACATGAGGCCTAAGCTGCTGATCAGATTGGCTGTTCGGACGCGCGCCATGATTAAATCGTTCCTATTTTTTTTGAGTCGTTTTGGAAGGAACGTTCTAATTTAAAGGCGTAGGCGATGCCGAACAAGCATAAAGCGCCAGCGACGCCAAAGACCACTAAGGCATTTGAATGAAGATAAAGCAGTTGTCCTGCAAACGGAAAAATGCAGCCGCGGATTCCGACATACGCAAGATTTAGGCTTGAGAAGAGTGTGCTATCCTTGTTTTTAGCAAATGTCGGCCCGGATAGGTTCCAGCTTAACTCGCAGCCGGCTTGCATCGATCCATAAAACGCATACGCAACAAACACCCACCACGTATGGAGACTGGCTGTGACGATGAAAACCAGAAATAAACAGGAAATGAGGTTGACAATCGCATTTAATAAGTAGAGCGAAATGCGGCGCGAACAGCTTGCCCAGAGGGGCGAGGAAAAGACGTACGCAATCCCTTTGCATAAACTGATCGCCAAGGTCAGCTGAGTATAGCTCAGATGCAGGGTATTCTTGAAATAGAGGGGCAGAATGGGTTGGATCGCCACTAAGCCAGCTCCGCCCAAGAAAAATAATGCCAAATATCCCGCAAAGTCAGCGTTTTCCTTCACCAGCAGCCATCCCTTTTTCCAGGGAAATAGTAGATCCACCGCAGGTGGTTTTTCTTCTGCAAAGCGCTCTCCATCGCATTTTAAATCCAGCAAGGCAAGCGCCCCTAAAAGCTGAATCAGTCCCAGCCCCATAAACAGCCACTTCCAGATGGACGGATTTTGGTCCATATAATGGGAACATAGTAAAGGAACAAAAATCACAAGGGTGTAGGTGAGCGCATTTCCCTTGGCGGCAATTCCTGAAAGGTTGCCGCTCAAATTCGTCTTTAAGATCTCCATCCACACAGGATACGCAGAACGCACTGCTGTTACAAACACGGCGAATGAGGCGATAAAGTACCAAGGGTTGTCGATTAAAGGAAAGAACACGGTTGGCAGTGCACCCAGCAGCGTGGTTGCCGCGATAAAGAACCGGCCTCTGCGCGTCCTGCCGGCCATGTAGCTGCTTAAATAAAACGCGGCGAGCGAAACGACCGGCTTGACCGATGCCAAAACGGTCAATTGGAATACGGTGGCTCCGGTCTCCTTACTGAGGATAAAAATCAAAATGGTATACAACGCTTCCAGCGGACTGCAGAGTCCGCGGTTGGCGAGGTAGATAAGTTGAGTTAGGGTCGAATTCGATAAGTTAATGTTCATGCCTAAATTGCTCGATAAACGCTAATGCAGCGTGAGAGAGTTTTGAGTCTTTATTGTGAATGGCGCAAATTTCATATTCCATGGGAGGAATCGATTGCGGATGGACTTTTAAGGTAGGATAGCGATTGGCGGCGACAAGGTAGTCAGGGAAAAAACCCACTCCGATGTTGAGCTCGGTAAAACGCGCGACAACATCCCAGCTGGCGACTTGATCTAAGATGGTGAACGGTTTTTTGAGTGTCTGTGAATATTTTAAGAGCTCTTTGACCTGCAATTCCAGTTCGCTATCGACTAAAATACCCTGTTCGATTTGATGACGCGGAGCTTTGACATGTTGGTAGAGATGGAATCGTCCCTTTTTAATCACATGTTTGGCAAATTGGCTGAAGTTCGTGTCGTACACAACGATGGCAAACTCCACAAGTTCTTGTTTTAAAGCATTGCGGATGACATTGAGACCGCCAAAGGTGAATCGGAAGTCAAGCTCAGGCAAATTTTGTTTGATGGTTTGATAGTGAGGGGCTAAAAATGCCATTCCCAGACTATTGGTGGTAATAAATTGAATCGAGCCTTTGACCGTTTCGTGGGTTTGATGGATTTTTTCAAACGTGTCTTTAATCGTTTTAAAGATGTGGCGGGCTTGTTCAAAAAGAATCATCCCTTCTTCCGTCACTTGGAACTTCTGGTGTCCATGCTGGGCAATCTGGATGCCTAAAATTTTTTCCAATTTGGAAATCGCCTGGCTCACCGCCGATTGTGTGACAAAATTCATCCGGGCCGATTCGGACACGCTACCATAGACGACGGCATCGTAGAAGAATTTAAGGTGAGAAAGGTTAATTAAGGGATTCATTCTATTTTATACAAATAAAAAAATTTTTAAAAATTTCAAAAAATAAATGGCGGCGGCAAAACCGCCGCCAAAAGCCTCGCTTTATACTGTAGGAGAATCTTGATCCTCTTCATCTGAATTGTCAGATGCGAGAAGCTTGTCTTGATTTCCTTCTTCATCTGAATTGTCAGATGCGAGAAGTGTATCTTGATTTTCTTCCTCTTCATTTTTAGCTAAATCGTTGTTCTCTTGATTGTCACGATTCTCGGTGGTACTTAAAAGTTTTGAAGAATCGTCCCCTTCATTTTGATCATCGTTTGCTACAATGACGTCATCTTGATCATCGCTCTCGCCCTGTACAAAAAAGGTGGAGCGGTTATCTTGATCATCGTTCCCTTCAGCATAAAGCCCATGGGTTAAGGCTGCGGCACAAATAACAGAAATCGTTAATAATTTTTTCATTGGTATTCTCCTTCTAAGTTTAATATTTGTTAAACTTGGGAATTAGACTAACCGTTCATTCTGTTTAAAGTAAATTTAATAAATATGATCTCAATCATAAGTAAAACTAATGCCAGACCTACAGCCTTGCATGGCTCACTTCACTGTGCGTTTCCGCATGCATTTTATATGCTTCGCCCACTGTCCTGCCTCGGTGGATTTCTAAATCCGCCTTTTGAGACTCTAAAATATCCCCATCGGTGATAGCTTCAGTGACATAGGCATCGTCGATCATTCGGTTTAAAAGATTGTCGATTTCCCACTTCTGTGGAATGCGTAAACATTCTGTTAGCTCGTTTAGTTGAATCGTGTGGAACACGCCGTTGACAATATGCGCGACTAAGCGTTGCTGGTTAGTTGCGTAGAGCCGATATTCGGTAATTGTTTTCTCTTTAAGCACGTATTGCATAATCGGGCTGCGATGTTCTGTGATTTTGACTGCAGCATCGATCCAATCAGATAAAAGAGGGCAGGGTTCTGCACCAAGTTTAGGACGAACTAACAAACGATTGATCGATGTTTTTAAATTGACATGTAAATCAATCAACGTAACAGTACAGTGCAATCTTTGAGCAGGCTCCACCACATGGGCAACAACTTCCTTTAAGGTTAATAGTCGTTTATCTAAGACAAAATTTCTCTGCTGTTCTTCCACGATTGTTCTGAAAAGACGTTTGAAGTAGATAGAAGCTTCTTCATGGATTTGCGGGTTTAAGACTAGGCAACGCTCGTTTTTTAATAGACGTTTCAAATTGTCGGGATTCAAGATCTGGTCTTTCAAGTTATTGGCCTCGAAATAAGCACGAACCATGCGCTCCAAAATTGTAGATTTGCCTGAACCGGACATGCCACGCCCGGCAATGATTTTGGTTTTAAGCTCTGTTTGGCTCATGCGGTCAGCAAGCTGTCGGGCGCCGGTTAATTGCCAGTCGATGGCGCGCTGGCTATGCTCAGCTGATTCTGGAAGCCAGTTGGAAAGGTTCTCCAGATGCCGCTGATCCTGCATTTCTGTTTGGTAACGAGTTAAAATAAACCCTTCAATCGTGGTGACATCCGGACATAACTGCAAAATTTTCTTGCGAATTTCAAACGTTGACCGTGGAAATTGCACTTTTCCATAGTGGAGAATCTTGATACGAATTCCCCCTATGTACTGCATGCGGATCTCATTAGTGGAGTTCTGTAAAAGCAGCACAAGATCGAATACTTTAGCCCATTTTAGGTATTCACGAGCATTCTCTTTGGCGATAGGCAAGTCGTTTAATTCGACATAGCCCCGAAGATAGTTGTATATTTGATTGTAGTAGGGAGGGGAGATGGGATTAAAGAAGTTGTATTTTTGTCCATACGCCATCCATCTTTTTTCCTGCATAAATAAAGAGACATTTCCAAAAAGAGTTTTATCCTCTTCACTCAAAGGGTTGACTCCGTTAAGGATGGTATACATCCGTTCTAGATCTTCGGTCTTTGTATCGTTCCAGGTGGAGCGTTGAATAGAACATCTTAGTTCCTGGGCATCTAGATTTCCTTGAGCTTCATTGTGTTTAAGGAAAATGATCATCAACCGTTGGCATGCATGTTCAAGCCTGGGCATAGCATTCAGCAGCCTTGAAGACGGTGAATGACCTGCAATCCATTGTAATGGATCCTTGACGTTTTCATAAGCCAAAACTAGCAACTGATTAATGCTATCCAAATCCATATTGGGGTCTTTATTGACCTTCAATAACGATTCAATGATGATGCAAAACAGATTGTCGTGGAGCGTTAAGTACCTATTGCGATCTACTGCTGGTAGCAGGACAGCGGAGTTTTGAAGGAGTTTGTTGATAGCCCCTCGGAAGGCATCCAGGCGCTTAACGATTTCAGGCAATTCGTGAGCGTTAAGCTTGCTTAGGGCATCAATCCATGCAGGGATGTTGAGATGGGAGGCACAGATAAAAAAATCGTGTTCCACCTCTTTGGATAAGTCAGGTCGGCGATAGAGATCATCCAATGTTTCAAAAATCGAAAGATCGGGTGAATGGGGTGTTATCCCTAAAAAGTAGGCGGTAAGAAGAAATCCTACTTGGCAGTAAATCAATGGTCGTTGATGGGTGAGCGTGGGATGAGGGGGGTTATCAGGAGCTAAAAGGTGTCTGCCACAATTGAAGGTCCCATAGCGGGACAGTAAGGATGCCAAGACACTGGCGATCCCAAGGGGCATGCGTTTGGGATCCGAAACTTGTGACAGGTCATTCATTGCTGTGCTAAATGCATAACGGCTAAGTTCATTACGTCTGGCTGAACATTGTTTGACTTTTTCCGTTAACTCCTTCACTTTTTCCTGAGGAAGTGAAGGATTTAAAAGTTGATGTTCTAAGGCTGCCGGATTTTTTGAACGTATATCATTTAAGTATACGCATCGAAGCGTACGTTCTAAATGTTCAAAATAGCGTTGAAAGGGATCTTGATCCCCGCTATAGACGAGTACGTTTTTAATTCTGAAATATCCAGGGGGATATTCTGGAGCTTGCATTTAAGAATACCTTATTATAATTTCGCCAGTGGTAGGTTTATTGTTGTTTCAGCATGGGTTTTATACGCCTCGCCAACCGATAGTCCGCGCCATTTTTCGAGCGCGGGCCGTTGTTCTGGCAGGATATCCCCCTCGGCAATGGCTACATCGATGTAAGCATCATCGATCTTTCTGGTTAAAATGTTGTTGATTTCCCACTTTTTAGGGACCCGTAAACATTGATTTAACTCTTTTAGTTGAATCGTTTCGAACACCCCGTTGACAATATGGGCGACTAATCGTTGCCGATTGGTGGAAAAGAGTTGGTATTCGGCAATCGTTTTTTCCTTGAGTGCGTATTGAATGATTTCGCTGCGATACTCGGCAATTTTGACCGCCGCATCCATCCAATCGGATAGAAGCGGACAAGGCTCTGTTCCAAGTTTAGGTCGAACTAATAAACGATTAATCGAGGTTTTTAAATCCACATGCAAATCAATCAACGTCACAGTACAGTTCAATTTTTTGGCTGGTTCAACGACATTGACAATGACATCCTTTAAGGTCAGCAATCGCTTGTCGAGGACAAAATTTCGTTGTTGCTCTTCCACGATTTTTCTGAGGAGAAATTTAAAGTAGATCGAAGCTTCTTCATGGATTTGGGGGTTTAAGACGAGACAGCGTTCGTTTTTTAGCATGCGCTTCAAATTATCGGGATTCAAGATCTGGTCTTTTAAATTGTTAACCTCGAAATAAGTCCTTATGATGCGTTCCAAAATCGTCGATTTGCCGGAACCCGAAATGCCGCGTCCTGCGATGATCTTGCTTTTAAGCTCGGTATGGCTCATGCGTTCAGCGAGATGGCCTGCGGCGGATAATTGCCGGTCAATGACGCGTTGGCTATGGACCGCTGATTCCGGCGTCCAATTGGATAGCTTTTCTGCATGGGGTTGGCTTTTCATTTCTTCGGGATGGCGTGTGAGGATGAACGCTTCTAGTGTTGTCAAATCAGGACAGAGGGCAAGGAGTTTTTTCCGAATTTCATGGGTGGTCCGTGGAAATTCGACTTTGCCATAGTGACGGTACTGAATGCGAATCCCATTGCCGTAGCGAAGGTGCGTTTGGGTAGTGGAATTTTGGAACATTAAAACGAGGTCAAAGGTTTTGATCCATTTTAGATACTCGCGGACGTTTTCGGCATGAATGGGTAAATCTTCCAATTCCACATAGCCGCGTAGGTAATTATAGATTTGGTTGCAATAGATGTTTGCGTTTAAAAACGCTCCGCGTGCTTTGTGATTTCGGTATGCCCGCCACCGCTTTTCTTGTAGAAAGTTTGAAATACTTCCAAATAATACTTTATCATCGGTAGAAAGGGGGTTGAGTCCGTTGAGAATGATGTTGGCCCGTTCTAGGTCTTCGGTGGTTTTCTCGTAGTAGGTGGATGTCCGGATCGATTCACGGAACTCTTTGGCATCTGCTTGGCCTTGAACTTGGCTGTGTCGTAGAAAAATCGTCATGAGGCGATTGCAACTATGTTGTAACCGATTCATGGCTGTGAGAAGCGACCGGCTTGGAGAGTCGTTCCTCATTTTCGATTTTTGTTCCTCTTCAATAGCTCCATGCAGTTTCAAGATCAAATGATTGATCGCATCTAGGTCGTAATTGGGATTTTTGCTGGTAACGGCCAGCGTGTCAATCATGATTAGGGTAAGTTGATCTGAGAAATGCTGCCAAAACTCTCTTTCTGAGATTGGTAGCTTCACCGCGGGATTTTGCAACAATTGAGTGATGCAACGACGAAACGAAAACCAGGTTTTGAAAAGTTCATAGAGGTCCCCATCGTCGAGTTTGATAAGGCGATGAGTCCACTGTTGTGTATCTAGCTGATTAGCGAGTTCAAAAAATTCAATTTCAACCTCTTTAGATTGATCCGAATGATGGTAAAGGTCTTCCAACGTTTTAAGATGGGAGAGGTCGGGAGAATAGCGCTTAAATCCGATCGAGTAGGCGGTCATTAAAAAGGCGGCCTTGCAAAACACGATCGGTCTAACATAAGTTAGATCTGTTTTTGATCGAGTGCAGCGAGATCCTTGGAGTGCGGTGCTTTGCACCGCCCTGGTCTCATTGTTCGTATTGGATGAGGATGTGTCTTCAGAGAGTGAGGGCGGTGCAGAGCGCCGCACTCCAGGGATCTCGCTGCGCTCGATCAAGCTCGAGTCTTCCTTCGTAAGCAAGGACTTGCCAAAATTGAAGACCCCATATTTTGTCAGTAAGATCCCTAATTTCCAGGCTACCTGCCAAGGGAGTGTTTTAGGATGCGCATAAGGAAGCTCCAAGTTGCGCATGGCTTGTCTAAAATAAGCTGCGGCTAAGCGGTTATATTCCAAAGATTGCTTTTTAACTTCCTCGGCGAGTTCCGTTATTTTTTCGGCTGTAAGGGAACGCGTCAGATATTTAGGATTTCTAGAATTCAAAGAGAGGAGGTCGGACCGTAAACTTCTTGCTACAGCATTGTAGTGCGCTTCTATTGGATAAGGATCGGATGTATAGTAGCTGATACCGGCTATGCTTCTCCAGCCATGCATAGAATTCTCCTATATAGTTAATATGATTTTGAATCGTCTGTTTCCGCGTGTTTTTTGTAAGCGTCTCCAACAGACATTCCTTGATAAACGTTTAAGGCGTCTTTTTGAGATTCTAAAATATCGGCATCAGCGATCGCACGGTTAATGTATTTAACATCGATTTTCCGGTTGAGCAGTTCATCGATTTCCGTCTTTCGGGGAATGCGCAAGCATTCGGTGAAGTCATCTAAACGAACGGTTTCAAAAACATTGTGGGTGAGGCGTGCAGCGACTTGCTGCTTAGTCGAAGTATATAATTCGTATTCAGCAATGGTTTTTTCTTCCATCGCATAGTGGATGATATCGCTGCGATGCTGAGTGTTTTTGATTGCTGCATCGAGCCAATCGGAAAGTTCCGGACATGGCTGCGGACCATATTTGGGGCGCGCCAATAAGCGGTTGATAGAGGTGCGTAAATCGACATGCAAATCGATCAAGATGACTGAGCAATTTAATTTCTTGGCTGGTTCTACGAGATTTTTTTTCACATCGTTCAATGTTAGCAATCGTTTGTCGAGCACGAAATTCATGCGTTGTTCATCAACAAACTTCCTGAATAGCATTTTAAAGTAAGCTGAAGCTTCTTCGTGGATTTGCGGGTTTAAAACAAGACAACGATGTTGTTTTAACATCCGTTTTAGATTATCTGGATCTAAGATTTTATCTTTGAGGTTGCGTGCATCAACGATCGCTTTGACTTTTCTTTCTAAGATTGTGGATTTGCCAGAGCCTGAAATGCCACGTCCGGCAATGATTTTGGTTTTGAGTTCGGTCTGGCTCATTTCTTTGGCGAGTTCTGCGGCAGCGGCCAATTGTTTTTCAATGGCGCGTCTACTGTGAGCAGCTGATTCGGGTGTCCAATTGGCAAGATTCTCCAGATGGCCTTGATCTTTCATCTCCTCTTGATTGCGCGTTAAAATAAAAGCTTCGATGGTAGTGAGGTTAGGACAGAGTTGGAGCAGTTTTTTTCTAATTTCATTGGTAGTCTTAAATGGTATATTTTGAATGTTTTGGTGGAGTATCAACAAATCAAAATATTTGAGCATGTTAAGGTACTTCTGGACATTATCCCGCTTGATGGGTAGATCACTTAAACTCACATAGCCCCGTAAGTAGTTGTAAATTTGATACACAAACGGATGAACAATAAAAAAATCGGTTTTATTGCGATAAACTACGTTTCTTTGTCGTAACAATTTTGCCAGTTGGATAAACAGCATTTTATCATGATCGGTTTGAAGATGGAGGGCCTTTAAGATTGTGTGGGTCCGTTCCGTGTCTTCACCGATTTTATGTACGACTGAGGCGACATGAGGTTTTTCATGCGGATCAACATGATTTTGCTCCTGGATATCGCGTTGAAAGATTCTCATCAAATGTTGACACCCTGTCGCACAAATTGAATCTTCAAAATCCAGGTTTGGGGCTTTGGGATTTTGAGAGTATGATGGATCATTTGTGTTTCCATTTACTTTGACAAGGAGATGATGAATGGCGTCTAAATCAAAATTGGGATTGTGGCTGGCTTTTAATAAGGAGTCCTTACAGATTTGGTGTAGGCTGTCGCGAAGCCTTACATAAACCGCCCGTTCTTTGGGTGAAAGGCCTGCATGGGAATCACGCAACAGGGTATCAAGGCAGCGGCTGAATGCCATTAGACTCTTGACGAGTTCAAATAGTTGTTTGTCGGTTAATTTTTGCAATTCAAGGAGCCAACTCTCGACGCTCATAGAAGCGGCAAACTCCATAAAATCTCTTTCAATTTCTTTGGTAAGGTCCGGACGGTGGTAGAGGTTTGGTAATTTGTCAAACTTGGATAGATCAGGAGATTCCGTTCGGAGTCCTAAATAATAAGCACTCAAGAGCAACCCTGTTTTGCAATAAATGAGCGGTCGCTGATGGCTTAAATAAGACCAGCGTGCGGGTGGCGTTTTATAAATGTCGCGAACTGCAAGATAGGGTTTGCCAAAATTAAATGTGCCATGGTCGATGTGGAGGGAAGCCATTAATCGTGCGACAGGTTTGGGCATTCGTGTGGGGTTAGAAATGGGGGGCTTTAGATCGATCATCGCGCGTTCGAAGTAACCGCCACTCAGCCGATTCCTTTCGACAGATTGTTCTCTTACTCTTTCAGTGAGCTCCCTGACTTTTGCCCGTGGGAGTGCTGGGTTTAAAAGTTGCTGATCGACATCGCATGTTTGCCGATGACGTAAGGTGCCTCTTAAGCCGGATCGCAGGCTGCGTTCGATTTGATTGAAATGCTCTTCAATGGGATAGGGATTGGAACTGAGATAATTGGTGGTGCCGATTCTGACCCATCTGCAACTTTGCATACGCTTGCTCGCCTAAATTGAAATTTTAAATTCCAATAAGAATAGCATTACCTATAAATTTATGTAAAATAAATGATAAGAAATTTTAATTGAAATAATTTATAGAATAGGCAGAATTTTATCGCAAAGATAAAGGCCAAGGAGCAGAGTCGCAAAGATAACTCATAAAGTTCTTTGCTGCTTTGCTCCTTGG
>JAGVLX010000139.1 GCA_020054065.1 Parachlamydiales bacterium
ACCTCTTCAGTCGAAAGTCCCTCAAGGGCCGTATTGATCTGGACCTGATTGTTCGTCACATCAGGAACGGCATCGATGGGTAGGCTTTCGAAAGTGACCCAACCGATGACAGCCATTATAAGAGTGAGTAAAAGAACAACGTTTCGATGATAGACGGAGAAATGGATGATTCGATTAATCACTGACCACCGCCGAACGCTTGCATTTCAGTGACTCTCAAAAGTGCAACACCGGCCGTTGCAATGCGATCACCTGATTTAATTTCGCGGCTTCGCACGGTTACTTGTGCGCCGGAGTAACTGGGTTTTTCAATCGGGATGAGTTTGAACCAACCGTTACGAAGGCGATAAATGGCGACCTCATTGAGAGACTGAACGAGCGCTTCCTTTGGGAGAATGATCTGGTAATCGGCCTCAGCGGTTTGAGTCATCACTCCAATGGTCTGGATCGCTTTATCGGAAAGCTTGAATCCATCGGATTTAGATATTTCAAGAACCGCTTTTTTCGTCGTCTGTGGCTTAGATTCTTCGGCCTGAACCGAAGCAGAGCATAAGATGAGATAGGCTATCCAAAGAGTCACGTGGTCGTCCCTCATAACTTAAAGTGATCCTTTATATAGCACAAAACCCTTCACGGGAAAATTTGTCCGATTGAGGTTTTCTCGATTTCAGAAGTATCGCAAACTGCTCTTTCCATTTGTCTTTTTGAACAAAATAGCGGATTGACCTGTGCAGTATGTACACTCCTGAAACCGATCCAGATTCCACAAAATATTTAGTGAAGGCCCATCTTACGATCGCCATTGCCTGGCTCCTGTTTGGAGCTTTAGGCGGGCTGACGTTAGCATTTCGTCTCATCTCTCCTGATTTTGCAGAAATATTGCACGACGTGACTTGGTTAAATTTCGGCCGGATTCGAATGTTTCACACTCATACCGTAATTTTTGGATGGCTGAGCAATGGGTTTTTTGCGTTTTCGTATTACGCGATCCCAAAACTAGTAAATCGCCCGCTTTTTTTACCTAAGCTTGCACGGTTTAATATGGTGTTCACTCAATTTGCGTTAATGCTCGGAGCGATCGCTTTGTTGACCGGTCACGCTGAAGGGGTGGAATATGCGGAAGCTCCGTGGTGGGCGGATGTGTTTTTCGCTCTCGCATTTGTATTCGCAATTATCTGTAATCTCGGGACAGTTTTTACTGCCGGAAATGTTGGACAGCTTTACGTTTCGGTTTGGTACCTTATTTTAGGTTTTACATTTACTGCGCTTAATTTCATCATGGCCAATACCATCGTGGCGCATGTGGCTCCAGGAGCTGCCGGCGCGGCGCTTTCAGGACTTTGGATTCATAACGCCGTAGGATTGTGGGTGACTCCCATGGGTGTGGCTATCGCCTATTATTTATTGCCGCTGAATGTGAATCGCCCGATCGCAAGTCATAAACTATCTTTGATTGGATTTTGGACGTTAGCGATTTTGTATCCGCTGGGAGGTTCACACCATTATTTTTACAGCCCCGTTCCTTGGTGGTTGCAAGTGATGGCCGTGCCGCTGACGAGCGCTTTGATTTTTGTCGTTTACACGGTCGTGTACAATTTTTTTGTGACGATGAAAGGATGCTGGGGACAAATCGCGGACAACATGTCTTTACGGTTTTTGGCATTTGGTATTTTTTCTTACATCATCACCTGCACTCAAGGCCCGTTTCATGCCCTGTTTAGCGTTCAAAGAGTCGTGCACTTCACCGATTGGGTGGTAGCGCATGCTCATCTGGCGTTATTCGGAGTGTTTTCTTGGTGGATTTTTTCATTTATTTATTATGTTTGGCCAAAACTGACGGGTCAAGAAATGCGATCGAAAGTACTTTCGGAATGGCATTTTTGGCTAACCTTCGTTGGATTCTATATATTTTATTACATACCAGACACGATGGCCGGCCTGATGCAGGGATTTTTCTGGCTAAGGGGATTGCCCTTTATCGATTCCTTGGTGGCTTCGCAGCCGTTTTGGATTCCTCGCGCTTTTTCAGGCGTCATGATTATCGCCGGAGTGGTCTTGATGGTGATCAACATGTGGCCTTGTGAAAAGCAGGAGGCGCGCAGTGTCTAACCCTAAATTTGAAAAGCCTATTTTCTTCCTACTCGTCGGTGGTTTAGGATGTTTCATACTTTCGTTTGTGGTGATGGGACTTTCTCCCTGGACTTCATTGAATGCAGTCACCCAAGCGGCGAAGAGTAAAGAGAATCCCTATATTGAAAAAGATGGAACGATCAGCTCGATTGGGCGTGGCCGGAAGGTCTACATTCGCGAAGCGTGTTGGCATTGCCATTCTCAATTTGTTCGCCCAGTTGCGGGCGAGCCTTACCGATACGGACCCGCAAGCGAAGCCTGGGAGAGCATGCATGACATCCCTCAGACCTTTGGCACTCGTCGTATCGGTCCGGACCTAAGCCGCGAAGCGGGTCGAAGGTCAGATGATTGGCATTTTGCGCATTTCTATAATCCGCGAACGACCACTCCGCAATCCGTTATGCCGGGTTACCCGTGGCTGTTTGAGAAAAGTGGCGACGCCATTGTTCCCAAACAAGAAGCCATCGACTTAGTGGCCTATATGCAGAATTTAGGGGTGCACTATAAAGATCAAATTCAGTCGATCGTTTATCCAAAATTTTTCAAAGTCAGTGGGTTTCCCTCAGGAGGCGACATTGACATTGATCGCGGCCGAGAATTATTTGTGCAGAACTGTGTTGGTTGTCATGGCGATGATGGCAGAAGTAATGAGAGATCGTCCAAGTTCTTGAGGCCACGTGCCGCTAACCTTGTGGATCGATATGTGTCTCCGTCGGAAGCTTACGCTATTTTGAATCGCGGAGTATTGGGTTCAGCGATGCCTTCATTTCGTGAAATGCCAGAACGCGATTTGTGGTCTTTGGCCGAATACGTCGGAAAACTTGGGGAGAGTACCCAAGAAAACGTGCTCAGCAAACTAGACCCACAAAAGGCAAAAAAGGGCGAAGTTTTATATAAGACTGTTTGCTCAGCTTGCCATGGTCCGAGTGGTGCTGGAGATGGTCCTGCCGCTATGGCTCTGAATCCGCGGCCTAAAGATTTTACCCGACGGATTTTTGATCCACAGTATTTAAAGAGCATTTTAAACCAGGGTGTGCCCGGCTCAGCGATGCCTCCGTTTTCATCGATGAGTGATGAAAATAAGGAAAACATCTCAGCCTACGTCACGAGTCTGTATCGAAAGGATCTGTAAGATGCGTGGCTGGATCAGTTTACCGGCTTTTTTATTTTCAGTGCCGGCGATTGCCTGTCCATTTTGTGATTTAGGGGGGCAAGCCACAGCTTTGTTTATTGTAAGTTTTCTTGGCTTCATTTGCCTGGGCATGTTTGCTTTTTTTTTGGCCCATCTCAAATCGGGTGGCTTGAAAGATTCAAATCAAACAGCTCATAAAATATTCGAAGCTGAAAATAGATCCGTCCCACCAGGAGGAAAGAGTTTATGAGTGAGAATCAAGAACCGAAAATCGGCGAATCAGGTATTCCGCTTTGGATTAAGATGATGTGGGTTTGTGGCGTGGCTTGGGTCGTTACTTATATTTTTCTAGGCCTACGTTCGGTGCCGATGAAGTGGTAGCCGCGTAAAAAAAATTTAAGAAGTTTTGAGAGGCTCAAGCTTCGGATGCTGTGCCAACCACGGCAAATAGTGGTCCTTCATGAAATCAGCCTTAAAATCCCGATAAGAAGAAACTCCCCCTACTTTGGCCAATGTCCAAATCCAGATCCAGGGTAAGTCAAATTGGTAGGGGAGAAAACCGCTCCTTGCACCGGCGGGATAGAGGTGGTGATTATTGTGCCATTCGCCGGCAACGTATCCTGGCCAAACCTGATTGACCGATATGTCCGTTTTGTTGAAATCAATACCGTCGCGTCGCTTGTCGATGCCGCGGCCGTGTCCCGCATAATTAAACGAGCGAACACCGAAGGCCCAAACGCCCGCTGATCCAAAAATGGCAGTCGCAAATGCGTGGCCGCCGAGAAGGTAGAATGCAAAGTACCAAAAGCTCCAATTCAAAACATAATGGGCGACCGTAAAAGCCGGATGGCAAAGTGATCCCCAGCGTTGATATTGCGCGTAGGTGTTGAGGTGGACTCCCGTATGGTCCATAAGGCGACAAACCTGCTCATATTCTTTTTCCGAAAGATCCCTTCGGACTGACTGGTGGTTCGCATCTGAAAGATAGCAATAGAGCCAGCCGCCGAACACATTGTATGGGTCGCCTGGTTTTTCGCTATAACGGTGATGCACATGATGGGAGATCACGTAGATTTCCTCTGGGATCACTTTGATCACGAGGTTTCTGCAGATCATGAGGACCCAACTATTGCTAAATTTGAACGCCCGATGGGTGCAGTAGCGATGAAGCCAAAAAGTACCGTGGCTTCCCATCAACACCATGCTGTAAAAAAGTCCGAGGATTATGAACCAAAGGTTGGAGAGGGTTGCAAAGTGAAAGAGATATATCCCAGCTGGGATCGCGAATGAAAAGGTCGCCGTCCACCCCAAGACCGGAAGCCAGTTTTTTTTGGAAGAGAAAAGATTCATGTGACGGAAAAATTCCCGAACAATCTCTCTGGTCGATGGGACATAGAGTTTGCCGTCTCGTTCAAAACCATAACTGGGCGGATCCAGGACCCGTTGCAAAAAAGTCATCGGGTAACCTTTATCACATTTGATGAGACTTTAATTTTAAATATCGCGCCATGACACCCGTTTGAAAGGGGCGATAATGAGTTGCGTAAATAGAAGTGTATAAGCTACGTTTACTCGCTTATGGCAACATCACCTCAATGGCATACACTAGGAACGTTGGAATCTCTCAAGGCAGATTTTCCTGAGTCGGGCATCAAGCAGATTATTGTACAGGGCAAAAAAATTGCGCTCAGTTTTCGCGACGGAAGTTTCGGCGCAGTGCACGGGGCGTGTAATCACGCGGGTGGCCCGTTGGGGAAGGGGAAGTTAGAAGGCGAGTATATTGTTTGTCCC
>JAGVLX010000098.1 GCA_020054065.1 Parachlamydiales bacterium
CAATCCGGTTAATTTAGCAATTTCAGCAGTGACGCGTTGCGAAAATTCAGGATGGGTATTTAGTCCTGTTCCTACAGCTGTTCCTCCGATCGCAAGCTCATAAATGCCTGGCAACACCGCCTGAATCCGTTCGATATTTTGATCCAGCTGGGCGACATAGCCCGAAAATTCCTGCCCTAAAGATAAAGGAACCGCATCCATCAGATGGGTGCGTCCGATTTTAATGATCTTGTCAAACGCTTGCGCTTTCTCATCCAAGGCATCTCGCAGTAAGGTAACTGCCGGCAGCAAGCGATGGGTGATCTGCTCGGCTGCTGCAATATGCATCGCCGTGGGAAACGTGTCGTTCGACGATTGAGACATGTTGACATGATCGTTGGGATGAATATATTTCGATCCCCGCTCCTGCCCCAGCAGTTCGATGGCACGATTTGAAATCACCTCGTTCACATTCATATTGGTTTGCGTTCCGCTCCCCGTCTGCCAAATGCTTAACGGAAAATGGTCATCTAAGGTTCCTGAGATCACTTCGTCGGAGGCTTTGATGATCACTTCTGCATGTTCTGAAGGCAGCTGCTTGATTTCACGGTTCACAATCGCGGAAGCTTTTTTGATCAATCCAAGCGCGCGGATCAGCGGCAGCGGCATCCGTTCATGGCCAATATTGAAATGAACCAGGGAGCGCGCTGTCTGGGCCCCATAATAGGAATCCGCAGGCACCTTCATCTCCCCCATGCTATCAGTTTCAATTCTATGTTGTGTCATGGCCTTATAATTTTCTCGATCGAAGCGCAGCGAGATCCTTGGAGTGCGGCGCTCTGCGCCGCCCTCACTCTAACGTAAACACTTCACTCACAATTGTTGCAAAAAACTAAGGCGGCGCAGAGCGCCGCACTCCAAGGATCTCGCTGCGCTCGATCAAAAACCATTTTTCTGCATTTATAATTTCTTTACTGGATAACACAGAATGAGTTCGAATTGCAAGTCATTCACACTATCTTGAGCGAGTATGACTTATGTTTGCATATTGTAATCATTTTTAGAATCTGTCACGATGAAATTAACCCAGGAGGAGTAATGGAATATAAACTATTTGGTAGAAGTGGTTTGCGCGTTTCTGATATCTGCCTTGGCACCATGACCTTCGGGCAAGAATGGGGCTGGGGAAGTTCAAAGGAGGAGTGCCGCAAAATTTTTGATGCGTATGTAGACAAAGGCGGAAACTTTATTGATACTGCCAACCACTACACAAATGGGACAAGCGAAGCCTACTTGGGCGAATTTATTGCAGACAAAAGAGACCGTATTATCTTGGCGACAAAATTTTCATTAACGATGGATCCTAGTGATCCAAATGCGAGTGGCAATCATCGAAAAAATATGATGCAGGCGCTGAATAAAAGCTTAAAACGACTGAAAACCGATTATGTCGATATTTATTGGTTGCATGCATGGGATTTTTTAACTCCTGTAGATGAGGTGATGCGCGGACTTGATGACCTGGTGCGCTCAGGAAAGGTCCTTTATATCGGCATCTCGGATGCTCCGGCTTGGGTCGTGGCCCAAGCGAATACGCTTGCGGATGCCCACGGCTCGACTCCCTTTACGAGCATGCAACTTGAATATAGTTTGGTCGAGCGTACGATTGAACGGGAACATATCCCGATGGCAAAAGCGCTTGATTTAGCCATCATGGCCTGGAGTCCACTGGCAATGGGTGCCTTGACGGGCAAATATGCGGAAAGCAAACCGAATTCCGATGCCCGGCTGACAAAAAACGCAAACTTGCAAGAATCTTATTTGTCAGAGCGAAATACGCCCATTATCGAAACAGTGGTTAAAATTGCACGGGAGATTAACCGCACACCTGCACAAGTCGCGCTGAACTGGATCATCCAGCAACCTGGAGTGATCATCCCGATTATCGGCGCCAAAAATCTGAATCAATTAAATGACAATCTTCTTAGCGCCGAATTTAGGTTAGATCCAAAACATCTACAAGAACTTGATGAAGTCAGCAAAATCGACCTGGGATTCCCGCATGCCTTTTTGCAAAAGCCGGACATCAAGCAACGGCTGTTTGGAAATACCGCTGAGCTCATCCACAATCATCGACAACCTATTGAACACTTAGTCCACGCCCATCATTAGACCTAACGAAAGGAGAACTTTATGCTTAAGCTAGCCATTTTATTCTTAATTATAGCCTTGATCGCCGGCTTACTTGGATTGCCGAATGTTGCCGCCATCTCCGCGACCATCTCGCGCGTGCTGTTCTTGATCTTTTTGGTGGTGTTCATCGTTCTGCTTATTTTGGCTTTCACGGCAGCCTAGTCGATCGCATACTCCATGGTCACGACAGCTTTAATCCGTTTGGCAATGCTGCTCGTGTCGTACTCGCCATAGTCAGACACACTCGTCGAATAGGCGGGTGTGATCTGAAAGACACCTTGTTGCGCTGAACGCAATGTGCCTACCCGTGCATGACTTTTGCTCACTAATTCCGTCGCTCTCTGATAGGCATCCTTAGCTGCTTCCCCAAGCATCGCAATCTTTAACTCATCGATTTTGAGGTAAAGATACTGGGGAGATCCCGAGTAGATCGATAGCCCTTCTTTAATCAGTGAAGTAATGTCTTGAGATACTTTTGCGATCAGGCTGATATTTGCCGTAGCCATCGAGAATTCTTGCCTGAGGGTATAGCTTTCAATAATATTTGTGGTCTTTCCTTTATCATTGATTTTGTAATTTTCACTGACATAAATCGGAGAAAGTTCCACTTGGTCTAAAGGGACGCCGGCGTTTTCCAAGTAGCGCCGCAGCGTATTTAAATTCCCTTCCAATTTGTCATAAGCCCCGATTTTGGTGTCGTCGGTGGCAGAAATCGACCCATGCCATGTGGCAAAGTCCGATTTAATCTCTTTTTCTGCACACCCTTTGACATAAAGGGTGCCTTGTCCGAATTTGATGTCCTTAATTGCGCCTGTCACAACAAGCGTGCATGCGAAAATGGTAATCGCTAGTAAGATCTGTCCTGTAATGATGATCGCCGTCCGATTTTCCATAAGATACTCCTGGATAGACTGTGGAGGCACATCCATCTTATACTTTTATCAGGAAATAATTCAACACAAACCCACAAAGAAACAAAGTGAAAGAAAATTCGATTTAGATTTTTTCAAAATTCAATTCAACACGAAGACACTAAGGCACAGAGGCACGAAGATAGCTCATTGTGTCTCTGTGCCTTAGTGTCTTCGTGTTGAATTATTTGAATTCGCTTTGAAAGACTTGAGTTCCCGTACGAATATCTTGACTCTTGTGATTTTTCCAAATCAGCCATGTGATGATGATACATGACAACACAAGCAACATAAACCAAAATAAACGCTTCATCATTTCATCCTTCATGATTTCTTGGCGGCTTTCGCAAGGATTTCTTTTCGCTGCGCACCCGTTTATCTTCGATCATCTTCTGCTTTTGCTTGCGGGTCTTTCGTCGTTTTTGGCGTCTGATCTTCTCAATCAACTGTTGCTTTTCCGATTTCTCCTTAAAGAGCAGCTCTTCGAGCTTTTCGCAGAGGTCGCGGCGTGCATAAAAGCGGTTCATCTCACGTGAACGATCTTTTTGGCACTTCACTTCCACTCCCGATGGCGCATGTTTCAAATACACGCATGAGGAGGTTTTATTGATCTTCTGGCCGCCCGAGCCAGACCCAAGCACAAATTTTTCAATGAGGTCTTCTTCGCGAATCTCCAGTCGTTCCATCCGCAGACGAAGATCTTCCAGCTTTTCTTTGCTAACAGCCATAACTCCTTATCCCTTGACCTCTAACCCTGTCTTTGATAAAAAAACCTTAACACAATTTTTTACGGAGTTACCATGAAAGCTTCACTGTATCTAAAATCAGTTTTCGCAACAACGTTGCTGTTTCTTCCGGCTGTTGGATTCAGCGCCGATAACAATAAGAGTTCGAATACGTTGAGCGGTTACGATGAACCTTACCAAGAGCATATGGACGCGATTATCGAAGACCAAACCGATGACACCGATGTGCTTGCGATTCCTTTCGATTCCAGCGACGTAGAAGATCAGATGCAACTACAAAGGATGCGCGAAGCGGAACAAAAATATAAAGCCGAACACCCCGCTTCAAAATAGCCAGTTGTTTCGATTCATATGCCTAAAACCGGAATCTTGCTTGTCAATTTAGGCACGCCGCAATCTCCTCATATTAAAGACGTCTATCGCTACCTGATCGAGTTCCTCACCGATGAGCGGGTGATAGACGTCCCCTGGTTGAAGCGGCAGCTGCTGGTCCGCGGCATGATTGTGCCAGCCCGCATCCGCAGTTCAACAAGGTCGTATGCCCAAATTTGGACCCCGGAAGGATCGCCGCTGCTCGTCTATGGGCGAAAAGTTGTGGATGCTTTGCAAGCGCAGCTTGGAAGCGACTATCACGTTGAATTAGCCATGCGTTACCAGGTTCCATCCATCGAAACGGGCTTGCAAAAACTTTCAGCAGCAGGCGTCGATAAAATCGTTGTCATTCCCCTGTTTCCCCAGTACGCATCTGCGACGACCGGGTCCGTGCATCAGAAAGTGATGGAAACGGTGAAGCGCTGGAATGTCATTCCCGAGATTAAATTCGTGAATAGCTATGCCGACCACCCCGGATTGATCCAAGCGTTCTGTGCACGCTTGTCTGAACATGTGTTAAAGGACTATGATCACCTGATTTTTAGTTTTCACGGGCTTCCCGAACGCCATCTGCAGAATGCCGATCCCCATGGGCAGTGTTTAAAGCGATCAGGCTGCTGCAACAAGGTGACGGACCGGAACAAACATTGTTATTCCGCGCAATGTCAGGCGACGGTGAAGGGAATCGTTAAACAGTTGAATATCCCGGCCGATTTTTACACAGTTTGCTATCAGTCCCGACTAGGAAAAGAACCCTGGCTGCAGCCCTATGCCAGCCAGGTGATTGCCCAGAAGCAGAAGGAAAAAGTAAAAAATTTACTTGTCATTAGTCCTGCGTTTGTATGCGATTGCCTGGAGACTCTCTATGAAATCGGCATTGAATATGCTCAGGAGTTTACCCATGCCGGCGGCGGCAGGCTTCAGTTGGTGGGCGGGTTAAACGAACATCCGCTCTGGATTTCAGCCCTCAAATCTCTTGTTCTAGAGCATTCTTAGCTCTAAGTGATTGGCATTTATCTTGCTTTAACAATCGTATGCTATAAGTGTTTATTTCATACGAGGTTATATATGAGAGATTTAGGAAATATACTCTTAGGGATTGCCCTAGGAATCGCCTTAACAGTCGGGTGGTTTCACGTTAAAAGCATTGAAGAGCAGTCGTACGAGATTCGTGCAGCTCTAGATATTGGGTCTGGTACGACGAACATGAAGATCGCCAAGGTGGATAAGGAGACGGACAGAGTCATTCAAATCATTTTTGAAAAAACCGTTGCTGTCCCCTATTCGAAGCATTTGGAGATCTCAAACGATAATACGTTTGACAAACAGGTGATGGATGAAGGGATTAAGTCGATTAAATATTTGCGGGATATCGCGAAGGACCATCAAGCGAAAAAGGTGGTGGCCGTAGCGACAGCAGCGTTTAGAAAAGCTCAGAACTCGCCAGAACTCGTCAAGCTGATCAAACAAGAGACCGGCGTGGAAGTGAACGTGATCGAACAGGCGAAGGAAGGGATTTTGGCCTTTTTTGCTGCGATTTCGAAGACAAATATCGATCCCCGTGAAGCAGTCGTGTGGGATATTGGCGGGGGCAGTTTACAATTGACGATGCAAGGCGAGGATGGGAAGTTCACTATCTATGAGGGATTGATCGCTGCGCAGCCGTACAAAAATTACATTATCGAGACAATCCAAGGAAAAAATTATCAGACAGTGCACTCCCCTAACCCGATGACCGTTGAAGAGATGGATAAGGCGATTGCTTATGCTGCGCAAGTGGCGCAAGAGGTATCCCCTCAACTGAAGGAGAAAATCAAACACCATGATACGCGTGTGTTAGCTGTTGGGAATCTCTTTAACCTTGGCATTAAGAAATTGATGGATAATGAATCCGTGATTGTGCGCGAGCATTTGGAAGAGAAGCTGAAGTCAATGGCCGGTTATGATGATGCAAAGATTAATGAAGGTCCGATGTCAGAGGTTGTCTTGTCGAATGCGTTATTGGTTTTAGGGTATATGAAAGCGTTGGATATTGAGCAGATCACGATTGTGAACGTCAATAATGCAGATGGGGCTTTGATTGACATAGACTTCTGGAAATAAAGGCAATATAAAGGCAATTCACCACAGAGCCACAGAGAGGAAATAAATCCAGCGCTCCGTAACAAGCGCTGGATTTTTGTTTTGTCGCGGAGCGACATTTCCATCAATAGCCCATAGCCAGGCGATAGCCGCAGCTATGGGGG
>JAGVLX010000022.1 GCA_020054065.1 Parachlamydiales bacterium
AACTGGGAAATGCATTACATTACAAACCAATCTTACCGACTTTAGCAAAAGCAAACTTGTCCAAGTTCTCAGACCGCACTAATTGGCAGAAGTCAGGAGAATGATGCTAATAAAGTAGAGTGTTTTTTTGCCCATAACACAAATAAATCCCTGAAAACGACTATCTTTACAAGATATTATTTTTTAATGTAATTAACTCTTTATGTAGTTTAGGTCTTTTGAGTCATCTATTGATTTATTTTCGCATCGAATAAGAATATCACGATATTGATCAAGGTTCACCCCAGCTTTGGCGGAAACCATGACTGCTACTTGATCCCGCTTCAATCCAGCCACAAAACGATCCGTTTCGGCGCGGTCCATTGGCTTAGGCGTCCAGTATTCATGGCAAATATTATCTGCAACATCATAGTGCCCGGATTCCCCTTTCAACACTTGATCCGCAAAAACGCCATATAGAATATATTCCGACAAATTCCATTGCCGTGCCACCGCATCAATCCATGGGCGACCTGAAATTTCCGCAATTCGCTGATGCAACTTAAGCACGTTTTCCCTGCGCCACGTCACCACATTCCCGATATAGCGTGCGCCAAAATAGTCTTGTGGTGAAATACCTAGCAATTTCGCTGCTGCCCGATGCCACTTATAGTGGGATTCGATGTTCCCTCCGCCCGGAATCTTAAATAAACGTACATGGCTTCCATGCTCAAAAGTATGGAAATCAAACGAGCGGATAAAAGCGACATCTGAATCGATAAACACAAAGACATCTTCATGCACATGTTCAGCCATGGATAACTTGACGATTTGCTGGACTATCCAATTGCGAATTGGCAAGCCTTTAAAATTAAACCACCATTTTCTGGCAAAAGGAAGGCGCATGATCCAATTCGGCAAGACAGATTCGACAGCAATCAATTCGTTTTCAGGAGTTTTAAGCTGTTTGAACAGGTCGAGATCACGCTGGTCGACGATCAAATAGTGTTTATAAGGCGGCTTTACATACTTAACTAGACTGGAACAGAGTAGCTTACACCGTTCAAAATCTGGCGCAAAACTAGGGGTGATGATGGCATATGAACGTTCGTTTTTCATCTTTTTACTTTTGTTTTTCGCTGGTTGTCATCCAGCGATCCAAATGTCCTTTCAGCAACTGATAACAGCTGTGGAAATCATATTGCTCTGAAGCAAATTCCTTCCCATTCAAACCCATCCGCTGAGCTTGCGCCGGATGGCGCAGTAACTCGGAGATCCTCTCCGCCATTTTATGCAAATCCATCCAAGGAATCAAATAGCCATTTAATCCATCCTTAAGCCAGTCGCTGATCCCGCCGCTATCAAAACCGACCACTGCTTTGCCATACCGCATCATTTCAATCCCTACAGCTCCAAACGGTTCAGGCCATACGGAGGGGACAACTCCAAAGGAACAAGATTGGTAATAGGCGGCCAATTCCTGAGGAGGCAAGTAGCCCACAAATTTGATTTTTTCTTCCAGCTGCAGTTCTTTTGCAAGCGATCGGCACGTTTCCAGGTAGTTGCCCTTACCAATGACAATAAGCTCAAAAGACTCTTTCACCAAGCCTAAAGAACGGATAAGGCAATCCAATCCCTTGCCTTTGAGGATTTGTCCTACGTATAGGATACGGTGATTAACAACCGCAGCCTTTGCAGAGGATTCGTGAGCTGGGGAAACCGGCGGAATGATGGTGATTTTAGATTCAGGGTAGCCTTGGAGGATCAATTCCTTATGCATAAAACTGGATGCGACAATAAAGCTGTTACATTGCTGATCTAAACGGATCCGTTCTTGCTGCTGGCAATAGCTAACTTTTTTGAACCCCAGTTTTCCGGTGACCGGATCGGATTGAATAAATGCAAGACCCGGAAATAAACAGCAGACTCCAGCCCTCCGCGTACAAATTTTGCGCGATAAAGGATAGGTTTTGGATCCGCGTAAGCAATACACTTCATGATCATGTTCCATATGCACGACGGGTTTTGCAGACGCTAAAAGTTCTTCATAGACAGGTATGGAAAGGCACTTATGCAAATAAATTAAGTCTGGGTCGATTTCAGCAAGTGCATTGCGAATCCCTTTTTTGACCGTGCTGGATTCTCCATCAAAATCGATCTGAAACGTTTTGGGGAAGATGTGGTTAAATTCTTGCTCGCCAAACCCGGTTGCGGTTGAGTACACGAAAGCTAAATCGTATTCATGAGCCATCCTGGTACACACAGTTTCGATGTTCTGCTCCGCACCGCCAAACCGTCCGAACTTTTCATTGACAATCACTATTTTTTTACGCATACCTTGGTTTAATATCAAAATTCTCTTTACGTATGCACGTTGTTTTAGTCATCACGGAACAATTTCCGCCTGAAATCGCCCCGCTCGTCCATTCTTTGCATGCCCAACATCACACAACAACGCTGCTTTACAATCCGAATCTGCCGCTTGATTTTCCATTTTTTGCCCTATTTTCAGCCGCTTTTCCTTTGTTACTGCCGCAAGAGCAATTGGAAGCTTTGCAGCCTGAACTCATTCTTTCCTGCGATTCCAAACCCGCATTTCAAACTACACGATGCCCGATGTTCACGGTTGATCCCGCATTGCCGGTCCCGCATGAGTTAATTCAAAATAAGATGACTCAACCAAAACAGCTTGCGCTTCCTCGCTTATCGCTACCCACCATTTCAATTATCATGCGCACCAAAAATTCCGCCGACATTTTAGATCAGACCCTAAAAGCATTATTTTCCCAACAACTTGTGACGTTTGATTTTCTCGCCATCGATTCCGGTTCGACTGATCAAACCGTGTCTATATTAAAGGCATATGAGGTTAAGGTGCATGCAATCGAATCGAAAAATTACTTCCCAGGCCCAGTTCTCAATCATGCCATGACCTTATGCAAAGGCCAACTAGTTGTTTTTTTAAACTCCGATGCCGTGATGCTGACTCCATACACCTTATACAATCTTCTTAGGACGTTCCAAGACTCAGCGGTCCAAGCTGCCTTTGCTCGGCAAATTGCACGGCCCGAAGCACATACTTGGGTCCGGCGCGACTATCAAACAGCTTTCCCTGACCATCCCGAAGCTCCAAAATGGCTTCCTCTTTCGCTCTGCCTCGCCGCTATGCGCCGTTCCATCTGGCAAAAACGAGCCTTCTATTCTTTTGCTTGGGGTTCTGAGGATGTGGAGTGGGGGAGATGGGCGCAACAATCGGGACATAAAATTTTCTATGCGTACGATTCCCTAGTCATGCACTCCCATAACTACACCCTTAGTCAACTTTATGGGCGCCGCTTTATTGAGGGAGAAGCCGATGCCTATATTTATAAAAACAATTATGGTTATGGCAGCTTTATCAAAGATTGGATAAAGTCAACAGCCAGAGATGTTTACGTTCATATCAAGTCGCTTGACCTCGTAGGCGGATGTCTTGCCCCGATGCGCCGCATGGTTTATTATTGGGCTTACTACCAAGGGCATAAACATGGCGAACGGCGTGTGAAATCCAACGATGTTGATGCTTCGTTAGGACAAGAAACGGTATTAAGCCGACACGATTCTTTTCGTAAATAATTTAAAATCAGTAAGATTATTAAGATCTATATCAAGCCTAACTAAATTAAAATCAATACATTTATACAATTATTAAAAATAATGTTATAATCATAATATAAGGACAACCTGTCCTTATTCACGGATACCAGGAGATGACATAGCTATGGAAACGCAAAAAATTGTCATGTTTGGTGAAGCCGAAAAAGGGGAATACCGCACGCCTTACTATTGCCGTGAATTAGCCCAATTAGTTGAGTTTCTGGGCCACCCCCCTCCACACAGCTTGGGACTGCATTATGCGATCCAAGCTTTGATGTATAAATACTCCCTAATCTTCTTTCGAGTGAGGGAAGAAGGTTTTAGCCTACCTGACTATTATATTGGACTACGCTTATTACAGCATGAAGAGTTGGCACGCGACTTGCTTGCTATTTGCGTACCAGGAATAGGTACAGGCGAAGTTATGAAATCTTTGACTAGGCTTTGCAATACGTATCACAGCATTATAATAACAAATGAACGAGACTTGTACGATTATTTAACGGAACATTGTATGCAACTTTAATATATAGTGAGAGTTTGAATGTGAAAAAATTATACAATTTCATGCTAGTAACATTTAGTGTTGTCGCCTTTAATTTGTCGGCAGTAGACGTACCGGTAAACCCTGCTGATTTTAATGGCAGTCGTTCCACTTCTAATGCTAGCCAATTAACTGGCAACTCTGCTTGGGGACCGGGTGGGGAAGGATTTAAAATTAGTTGGTCGATTGTTCCTTTGGGACAAACGTTCCACTATATTTACACCATTACTGATGCGGCTGGAGGTCCTTTAAATAAGGCTTTGAGCCATCTTTTATTAGAAATCAGTCCAAATATCACTCAAAACAATATTGCGCAAATCATCTATAATACAACTCCAAACTTTACCGAAGACAGTCCTAAAACCTTCACTCCGCAAGACGGCAATTCAAATCCAGGCATGCCTGGAAACCTCTATGGGTTAAAATTTGAAGATTTTGCCAATTCCTCATTACCAGTCATCGATTTTATCTCGACACGCATCCCAATCTGGGGTGATTTCTATGCTAAAGATGGAAAAACTGGTGGTCAATTCAACTATGTCTTTAATACTAACTTTGGAACCGATCCAACTTTGGCTACAGTCGATTTCTCGGGCTGGATTCCAATCCCTGACACGCACGTAATCAATGTACCTGAGCCAGAAACATGGTTGATTTTAGGAAGCGTATTAGCGATTTCATGTCTAGCAGGCATGCGCAAACGGATGCTTAAAACCGCAAGGTAATTACCAGCGGGCTATATTGGCCCGTTTTAAATGCGCCTTTGATCGCTCCCCATTTGCGGGCTAAGCGATCCAAGAAATCAAGTTTAGCAAACTGAATCTCATCATCCGATCGGGTGAGAAGGAGTTTTGCATAGATGCCAAAATATTTTCCAATCTGCAAACACTTCCACACACTGGCTTTAAAATTTTTAGGCGGATAGTCAGGCCATTTTTTAGCCAGAACGACATTCCCTTCGGTACGTTTCATCGATTGTTTGAGCATTTCGGGCAAAGAATCGCGATGATGATGAAAAATAATACACTTTGGTGCGAAGACGACCCGGCCAGCATGACTTTTTAAAACTCGCCAACATAAATCCGCATCTTCATTTGTATCTAATTTGGTGTCAAAACCGTTCACTTTTAAAATATCTTTCTTGCGGTACCAAGCGTTGGCAGTTTGAACCGAAGGTAAATAGGGATGTCGCAATACCCATTCTTGGTCGAGTATTTTCCTGGAATTCATCCATTCTTGGACGATGTTAAACGCCTCTCCGCCTTCAATTCTGCCGGCGACAATCGCCACCGAAGAATCTTCAAACATATTTCTGCCTTCTATCAACCAATGGGGGTCGCAATAACAGTCAGCATCCGTAAATGCGATATAAGTTCCGCTTGCTTTTTCTAAACCCTTATTGTGTGCATAGGTGACGCCGCGCGACGGTTCTGAAAGCAGGATGACTTGTGGGTACTTTTTAATGATTTCTTGAGTTCCGTCATTAGATCCGTTATCCACGATGATTAATTCATGGGAGGGCGAGTGTTCCGAGGCATTTAGAATAGAAGAAATGCAGCGCTCAATGGTCTTTGCCCCATTAACCCCTATAATGATGGATATATCCGGATCATTTTTTGGGTGCATCGGAAAACCAATATTTGAACCGCCAGCGAATGAGTCCCCATTTACGAGCTAGGCGGCTGATGAAATCGTATTTTGCAAATTCGGATTTTTTATGATCATCTCTTTTTAGAACCGATAGGAAATAAATAAATCCATATTTCACGATTTGGCCTATTTCCCATAGGCTTGTTTTAAACGTTCTTTGGGGATGATTTTTCCATTTTTGAGCTAAAAATAATCCTGCTTCAGCACGACTTGCTGATACTCTAAAAAATTCTTCTACGCTGTCACGGTGATTATGATAAACGACTGCCTGAGAAGCAAAAACAACTTTTTTTCCGGTTTTGCTTTGGATGTTCCAGCACAAATCGGCATCTTGTCCGGACAATAAGTTTACGTCGAACCCACCTACGTCTAAAATATCACTAATCTTAAAAAAAGCATTAGCCGTTTGAACATAGGGCATAAATTGATTTTTTAACACCCACTCTTGGTCTAATACGCGATGCTGATTCATCCACTCCTGAAGCAGATTGTTTGTCGCCCCGCCCTCAATTTTCCCTCCCACTATTCCTACTGCTGGATCGTGAAAAAATTTAATCCCTTCAATCAACCAATTCGGCGTACAGTAACAATCAGCATCCGTAAAGGCCGCATACTCCCCTTGGGCAACGGTCAATCCTTTGTTTCGAGCAGCTGAGACGCCTCGTATTTGTTCTTTCTCCACAATTAGCTGGGGATACCTCTTTAGAATTGCTTGTGTTTCATCCGTCGAACCGTTATCCACTACAATAATTTCATGGCTGGGAGAATCCTTGGAAAGTGATAATAATGAATCAATGCACTGTGTGATTGTGCGTGAACCATTCAAAACACCAACAATGATTGATATTTGAGGCTTCGACATTATGCTCTCCGGAACAATTGGACCCTAAACTTTGTTTTAAACCATTTTTTTTCTATAGAGTCCATAAAAAAACTCCAATACATGATTAAAAATGCCAAAGATCCCGGCACTGAAAGCAGGATAATATCAAAAATATTCCCTGGTGAATATAGATCCTTCAACCCCAGCGTAATGGCAGCTTGTACAATGCCTGCGGCTACAGAAGGAAGAATCGATTTTTTAATATAGTGGATATAGGAAATGTCATAGAACTTACACACCGTGCGAGCCCATAAAAAGATACCCGCGATGGCGCTGCAAAAATTGGCAGCTGCAACTCCGGCCATGCCAAAAGGATGAACCAAAATAAAGCTGCAAATTAAAAAAACTGTAATGCTGATCGCAAAATTGCGCCCTAGCAGATGCTGGTGTTCGCTCATGGCGATGATGTCAACCGAGATGGTTTGGGTCGTGGATGTCCACATGGTGATCAGCATAATATTCAGAAGAACGGCTGAAAAGGCAAACTCTTCTCCCACCCAAAACACAATCAGTTCATGGGAAAAAATCCATCCCGACACCAAGAAAATCGTCGCCGGCACCAAAGCGTATTTGGTGCCTTGGATCATGATGCGCCTGATTTCATCATAATTCTTCGTTGTATGCTGGTGGGCGATGATCGGCGTTAACACTACCGTCATTTGCTTGACAAACCGGAAAATATAGGAGGAAAGCCTTAAAGCGATTGCATATAGTGAAACTGCCGCCAAAGAAAAGTAATATTGGACAATCATGGGAGCTGACTGGGAAACGACCATTACGGATAAATTAGCCATGAATTGCATGGAGGTAAAGGAAAGGAGCTCTCGAAAAATAGAAAAATCCGCCAGTGATTTGGAGATACGTAATCCTTTGACCAGGTAGAAGGAGATGGTAATGTAAAAACCATATTCGAAAATCACCGACAGCAGATTTAGGACGCCTAAGGTGACGATTCCATACCCTTCTCCCAGTAAATACCATGCGGACAGAGCATAAAGTGCCGTCATGAAGGTGGAAGTAAGATTAATAATGTAGATATATTGTTCTCCGAACAACAGGCCCCTGAAGATCGCTAGGGGAAGGCAAATGATAATCGAGCGGGTTGCCAGCAATGCTAACAAGATCAAAGCTGTATGGTGTAAGTCGTTTGGAATTGAAAAGAAATTATTGAAGAATACACCTATGACAAATAATCCTGTCAACCCGATGGAAGCTAAAAAAATATAGACATAGAGGGTTGTGCTTAGAATTTTATTGCAGCGGTTTTGATCGTCGGTGGCTTTGCATTGGGCAACGTATTTGACAACACCGGTATAAAACCCAAAATCCAGCAGTTCGAAGAAGCTTAACAGCGAAAAAATCAATGACCAAAGACCGAATGCATCTTTGCCGACATGGCTTAAGATGTAGGGGGTCAATAAATATAAAATAACGACAGACATGAAGAAGGCGAAATAACCCGTCAGGGTATTCAGTACAATCCGTTTACCGATTCCAGCCATTTACGCCTTCAAACTTGCAGGTTATTTTACTGTAATCAATGCAAAATATTGTTGGATCCCTTCATGGGTGGGTTTAAGGGAATGCTTGCCCACTTGCCAGTTTGCGGGGCAAACCTCTCCGTTCTGTTCGAAGTAGATAAGGGAATCTAACATACGCAACGCTTCGTCCACCGAACGTCCGAGCGGCAGATCATTGACCACTTGGTGCCTGACAATCCCTTCCCGGTCAATTAAAAATAGGCCGCGATAAGAAATTCCCTCATGCGGAATCAACACATCGTAGTCTTTAGAAATGGTTTTATTGATGTCGGAAACGATTGGATATTCAACACCTTGAATCCCCCCTTTGCTTTTAGGAGTATTCAGCCATGCCAGGTGGGAATAGGCACTATCTACCGAACACCCAATGACCTGTGCATTCCGTTTTCTGAATTCATTGCGCCGCTCTTGAAACGCATGAAGTTCGGTAGGGCAAACAAAGGTAAAGTCAAGCGGATAAAAAAATAGGACCACATATTGGCCGCGAAAACTCGATAGGGTGAAATTTTCAATAATTCTTCCTTCCTGCGCTGCTTTAGCGGCAAACTCAGGTGCTTTCTTTCCAACTAAAACGCTCATCGTATGTCTCCTTTATGTAAAGTGTAGGGGGTGAAACTAGGTTATCTGTTTCCGAAAATTTTTTCAGCATCCTTCAGCCATTCTTCCGCTCCAATCGTTGTTGGTTCCCCATGGCCTGGATAGACTTTGGTGTCAGGAGGCAATGCAGCTAAGCGTTTTAGCGACGCCCACATCCTTTCTGGTTCGCAGCTAGGAAAGGACAAATTCCCGATTGTTCCGTGAAAGAGGGTATCACCGGATAAAAGCATATGGCTGGCGGCATCATAATAGCAGACGCCGCCAGGCGTATGTCCTGGAGTATGAATCACTTCTAATTTTTCTTTGCCCAAGTGTAAGATCTCATGATCTTCGATTTGATGTTCCGGTTCAACTCCTTTAATCTCAAACATCAAGGGCAGCAAATCAGCTCCCGGTGATCTTACATTCTGGACATCTTCGCGATGGACGTAGACTGGAAGATTTAATTGTTCTTTTACCTCGGCTAAGCCCGCGATATGGTCCCAATGGGAATGCGTCAGCAAGATCATTTTGGGATTCAGGGGATTAGCTTGGAGCACTTCTTCGATTTTTGGAAAGCTATATTTGCCTGGATCGACAATCGCCAAATCAAGGGTTTGCGAACACCAAATCAGGTATGTATTGGTAGCGAAGGGTGGACAAGGGAAGTAGGTCAATTTTAATGACATAGTACGATAATGGGCAAAGGAGGGAAATAAAGAAAGAATAGTTATTGTATCTAGTTAAGAAGAAACAGATGATAAAATTTGAAGTAGAGGTTCAAAACGGTAAATTTGTCCTGCACGCCCCGTTTTTTTATAAATATAAGATATTTTCAGATAAACATCTCATTTTTTCCAGATTTTGAGTAATTTTTAAAAAAATATCTCATTTTTAAGATATTTTAATCAAAATATCTCGTTTTTTTAGAAAGATGAGATATTTTATAAGCAGTAAAGATTTTTGAAATTCGCACCGGAGAGGATTCGAACCTCTGACCCCATGGTTCGTAGCCATGTACTCTATCCAACTGAGCTACCGGTGCAAGAAGTAGCATAATGATGCCTTAAACCTGCAATTTTGAACAACGTCTTTCTAGTCTAAACTATTATTTTGAATGGGTTTCAGGACAAACAAGACATACAGGACATACAACGCCAATCTTGACTTTGTACATTTATTAATGTACAATTAGAATTATAGAGCGATATATCAAAATTTGACATGAAACGGCGCGATTTAGAAAAGAAGTTAACTGAGTTTGGGTGGAATTTTGCACGTCATGGAGGAAACCATGATATTTGGACAAATGGCAAAGAGTTCGAACCTATCCCAAGACATAATGAAATTAATGAATATCTAGCAAAAAAGATTCTAAGAAATGCAAAAAATAATCCGCCTGAAAGGGAGTAATAAATGGAACTCGTAGGTAAAATTTGGAAAGAAGGTAAATTTTGGCTAGTGGAAGTACCTGTAATCGATGTGTCTACTCAAGGCCATACCAGAAAAGAAGCTTTGATGATGATTGAAGACGCCATCATCGAATTATTTAAATCTTATTTCAAAACTGATGAAGTCAGAGATTTAAAATTAGAAATTCTCGATTACAATAAAAATGAAATCGGAATCAAAACATCAAACAGCAACTTAATGCTCTCTTTTTCATTGATACGTCAGAGAGAGATAAGTAAATCGACAGTACGTGAAGTTGCTGAAAGATTGGGTTCGAAGTCGCCTAATTCCTATGCTCAATACGAGCGTGGTAAAATGCGTATTACATTAGATCAATATGAACGTCTTTTAGCGGCTGTCAATCCGCAAAGGCCTCCAATTCTTAGAATTGCTTGATTGGTACTGGACACACAGGACAAAATTTGTCGTGTATGTCCTGTGTGTCCTGTATGTCTTGTTTGTCCTGTCCGATTAAACCCTAAGACCTCTTTTATCAAGGTCGCGATAGTAGTCTTCGAAATAGTTTGAACGCCAGAATCGCCAGTAATTGCAGAGGCTATGGTCAACAAGTGGCGCGCCATCACGCATGCTGCCGATGAAGATCACATTCTTTTGGATGCCTAACGCCCCCATCGCATAACGCCAGGGATCTAAATAACACACTCCATCCCGCACACTGACAATATTGATCACACTGCGGAATCCACCCTCGGGAACCATGGTTGCAGATCCGAAGGTCACTACATGGATCATTCGTTGCTCGTCTAAGGTCATGTAGCGCTTTGCCATTAGCGTTTCGGTGCCTCCGATGCTGTGCGCATAGTGGATGATGATTCCGCCGCCTTGGGTTCCTCCCATGTCATGTATTAATCCTTTCCACATTTGAGCCAACCGGCGTGCATCGCTGGAGACATACCCTAATTTGATGAGGGTGCTGGTCAGAAAATCTTTCACCCATCCTGATGTGGCACGATAGGTAAAATGGACATTGTTACCTCCATGCGCATTGGAGATCATTTGAAGATTTTCAAGCATGAAATCGCGGTTATTCAAGATCCCATTAATGAAGGTAATCCGTTTTTTATCATACATTTCGCCGTGGCCATAGACTCCGCTAAACGGCTGCTCGCGATAATATCCTGAAATGTTAAACAGCGTATCGCCCAGGTACCAGCGTCCGATTGATTCGAACTTATTAGTGATATGGCGCCATGGCTTAAAGTTGTACATATCCTTAAAGTGATTTTTTACCCGATTCGAGGCAGCGTTGTAGATGTGGTGCAAGGTGTCTGAAATGGTACCCCAAGCCGCGCTAACCGAAAATAAGCCATCATAATCCGCATAACACAAAGGGTTGTTGTGCACATATGCGTATAAGTTGGTATGGTCGGCATATCCCAATGGATCAGGAGAAATCCATCGTCCTAGTTCGGGAGCGTAATATCTTCTTCCAAAAAAGCTGAAGCCGGTTTCCGCGTCCACACGCTTGCTGGAATAACGCCACGGGTTCAGGCATTCCTGTGAATCAATTTCTTGACCGGTTCCCTTATAGGCTACCGTTTCTCCAAATGCTGTCTGTCGATATATTTCGGCTGGTTTGCCTGTATCGGCATCGATCAAACAACGAATAGATCCGCGCAAATCATGCACAGGGGCGTATGGCTTATGATCAATTTCGATCGCAACCGATGCGCCGAGTTCGGCACCGACACCTGTCCCTAATAGGCGCAATTCCTTGAGCACGCCATCGGAGGACGTGCTGCCGATTTCTAGTTCACCATCATATAGGTAGTGTGTTTTAAGCGGTTTATTCCATGCGGCTTTCTCGATATTCCAAGTAGAGAATGTTTTGGCGATACGGCGATGGAACGGATCATAAGCATATTCGGCTTTCCATTTCTTTTCACATACTGCTTCAATCAGACGATTCAGCGCATCGTATTGATAATGGATATTTTTGGCAGATTGGTAGATCAGATTTCCACTAGGATCGTATGTATAATTCTCTCCTTTGGCTTCGACTAACTGGTTTAACCCATTGACTTGATAAGGTTGACCATCTTTGTGGATACGGTTATGCAGTGAATCGTGTTCATATGTGACCGATTGCGGTCCCTCTTCAGTTAAGAGTTGTCCTCTTTCATCAAACTGATAATGGGTTGTGGAAATTCCAACTGGATCTGCTGTCGTCATCAAGGTTGGGAGTCCTTTGTCATTGGAGTCGGAGATCGATTGGCTCCAATGTTTAGTGACAATTCCATTCAGTTTTCCTTTTTGATCCCACGTCAAACGGAGTTCTCCCGCTTTCCCGATCATTTGAACTTGATGCAGTTGGCCGCTTAAGTCATACCCTTTGTAGAGATGGGAATAACGTGTTGAACCTGAAGAATCGATACGGTGGATTGCTTTCAGCAACATTGCATCATATTCGTATTTGACCGAAGAATGATCGGGCAAGATCATTTTTAGGCGCCGCCCTTCGACATCAAATTCGCTGCGAATGGACAAACCGTTAGCGAGTTTTTCTTTGATTTGTCTCCCCAGCCAGTCATATGTGCGCACCGTTTCATGGCCATTAACCAGATCTTTCACGCTGACGACCCGATCCTCTTTATCATAGGTATATGCGAAATCGATGGTGCGATCAGAACTTGTTAGGCTGACAATCCTTCCAAGCGCATCGTAAGTATAGTTGAGTGTCACCCCATCGGGTTTGATCAAAGTTGCCAGCTCTCCATAAGCAGAATACCCATAAGCCATGGTTTTGGTGAGATGTTCTCCCGTTTCGCTTACGCTTTCCAACCGATTTAGCGGCCCATAGCGCCATGTGAGGATAAATTCGCCGCGGATTGCTCCTTCTTTCCCTATCACCAGTTCTTTTTGCCATACTTTATTTCCGGCTGCATCGTAACGCATCTGGCATTCGCTAAGGATTTGGCCGAGACTATTTTTGAGGACCACCGAAGCGACTCTTTGCAATGTGTCATACGTTGTCACCGTCGCCATCCCATCCACTTCCACTTCGGTAATCTGCAGCACCGTTTGACCATGCTCATTCACAAATGCCTGATCGCGGTTGACGGTCTTTTTGGAATCGGTTTCAGGGAGATGCTGTTGCGAGGCAGAGATAATCAGTTTGCCGTCTTTGTTTTTGACCTGATGTCGCACCACTTGATTATCAACATTGCGTTCGGTGATCAAACTGAACTGTTGGTTAGCCTTTACTTCACGCAGCATGCCTAGCGCATCATAATGGTAGGTATGTTGGGAAATGCCATCTGGAGTGTTCAGCAATGCTTCTGAAAGGCGGCCAGCGCCGTCAAACCGATAGTGGGAGGTTCTACCTGAGGAATCGGTTTGTTCCGCTTTATGGAAAGCGGTGTAAGTGCATGTTTCAGTTTTTAAAAGTTCGCCTGCTGCAGAAAGTACTTCAACTTTTGTGACCCGATTGAGGCAATCGCATGTATAAACAGTTTGGGTGCCATTTTTAGCCACCTCTTTAGCAAGCGAACCATCGGGATTATATACGTAAACTTCTACTGTTCCATCCGGATAGTGGATGCGGGTCACATCCCCTTTGAGGTTATATTCAAAATGAGTTGTATAGCCACGCGCGTCGGTAGATGATGTTAAGCGATCCTGCGCATCATACTCGAACGTGACTTCCGCATGGATTAGCTTGCCTTCTCCATCTGGCGCCTCTGGATATACCGTTCGTACTAGCCGTTTTAATCCATCATAATAATGGCGTGTGGATTGTCCGTAAGGATCGATTTCAATCGTTAGGTTGCCTTGGTTATCGTAGATTTTTTTCCATTCGCTAACCGTGCCATCGCTCGCAGTTTCTTTAATCCCAATGACCCGATGGACAGCATCATAAGTGTATTGCCGCTGAATGTTGCTGGACTGATCAAACTCCCACTTAACATCCCCTGCCTCATTGTATTCGATTGACGATCTGACATTCAGGCTATCTTCAATAAAATTGATCCGACCATTTTGATCGTAGTGGCTTAAGATCGACCTCCGGATCATGCCATCTTGATCCGCCACTTCCTGTTGGATCAATTCATTCCCTACAGAATAGGTGTTGATAGAAGTTTGCAAGACCACTTCAGCTTTTGAAGCATGATCTACATATTTTGTAAGAATTGTCTCCGGCATCCCTTTGAGGTTCGGCTCTTGGGTGACAATTTGTTTCTCGGTTACTCCGGAGCTATCCAGAATTGACAAAGACTGCCCATCATCCGTGAAGGTATTCACAAGCAAGCCATCGGCGTTGTACTCATACCCTTCCCGGAATAGCACATCCGTTCCCATGCACGTGATCTTGGATATCAATAATCCGGTTTGCGCATCATAGCCCCATAAAATGGTTTTACCGTTATCTTCAGCTGTTTTGATGACCCGGTGCGCCTGATCATCGCTATAGGTCGTGTAAGTAGAATAGTGTTCTGCATCGTGAGTGAGTATATTTCCATCCTGTCCGATCTCTACCCTCTGAGCGGACGATCCGGAAATATTGCCCCAGGTTGTTTCTTGTACCTGAGATCCTTGGGCATCATACCGGTAGGTTTGAGCGATCAAAATCTGATCGGCCGCATCCTTCAATACACGGGTCAATAAGCGCGGCTTTCCATCCGGATAGGGAGCGCTCCAATAGAACTGCTCAGTCCGATACGCATGGCCATCCACATAGGTAATGGATTGTTCTAGATGCTGGTGGTGATTGATTTGATAAGCGGTCATCTGACCCGATGCATCGGCTACCCGGACATGAGTCGGTGCATATTCGTAATGGGCAATTTCAGCTTCTTCTCCCGCGGGCCCCCAGGGTGCTTTCTGCAAAATGACGCGGCCTTGGTCATCGTATGCGTAGATTAAATAATCGTTGTCCGCTTTCTCTTTCCAGACAAGCTTGCCCTCTTGATAGTGGTAAACTGTTTTTTGATTTGCCGATGTCACAATTTCGGTGATTCGCGGCTCGCGCGCCGAGAGATACTTCATCACCGCATGCTGGCCGTCCTGGGTATCGATTTCGACCTTATCCAGAAAATAATTGACTTTCGCATGGTTAAAAACTTTCGTACCATCAGCATTCGTGATCTTGACAAACAGAAGGCGCCCGACAACATCATACTCGGTTTTAAGTTGGAGCCCGCCCTTGCGGAATGTATCTTCGGGAGTTAGCGTAGAAATAACTTTAAGTTTCCACCCTCGACCGACCACTCCCTGTCCATCGGGGTCGACATTGGTGACAACCAGCGCCGCCGGAGCTGGTCCAGCTAATGTCACTAGCGCCACGGTCTCTTCGATCTGTCCGGTGGATAAATGGATGCCTAATTCGGTGACAGGATGTTCGAGATCTAGACTGGCTGCTTCTAAAATAGAAGCAAACCACAACATCGCTGAAATGATTATAGAACAGTAATAGTTAAAATAATTCAAAACATTACCTCTTCTATTAGTAAAAAGATCAGTGAGTATAATCCAAGATTTAACTTAGCGCAACTGATAAATTCTTGCAATTGACAGGGCAAACGAATACCATCGAAGGTTATGCTTATAACACGCATACATTAAAATTTTATGTCTGATCAAAAACCTACAGCACTACCCGCGTTTCTAGAAGGAGGAATCCCCGCCGGATTTCCTTCACAAGCGGAAGATTGTGTCGAAAACTCGCTCGATTTGAATGAACTGATGATCCAGCATCCGACTGCTACATTTTTTGTCCGAGTGTCCGGGGACTCCATGCGCGGCGCTGGCATTCAGGAAGGCGATATTTTAGTTGTCGACCGCAGCTTAGAAACAGTGAGCGGTAAAATTGTGATAGCAATTTTGAATGGAGAGTTCACGGTCAAAAGATTTATTTCCAATGCTAGCGGTGTGTATCTCGTGGCAGAAAACTCCCGTTATCCGGCATTGAAGATCGAGCCTGAATCCGACTTTCAAGTGTGGGGCGTTGTGACCTATGTCATCCACAAAGCCGAATAATTTTTTTTTCGTCCTCGCCGATTGCAACAATTTTTTTGCTTCGTGCGAACGAGTTTTTAACCCCTCCCTTATCGGCAAACCTATCGTTGTCATGTCGAGCAATGATGGGTGCATTATCGCGCGTTCTCGCGAAGCTAAAAAGCTAGGTATCCCTATGGGAGCGCCTGTTTTTGAATACGCCGACTTGATGAAAGCGCACGATGTTCATCTTTGCTCATCGAATTTTACTCTCTACGGCGATCTTTCCCACCGAGTCATGCGCACCTTAGAGATGATGTGCCCGGATGTCGAAATCTATTCGATCGATGAAGCTTTTATGGTATTCCCTTCTGCCCAAGATCTAAACCAGTTTCAACAAATCCGTCAGACTGTCTTGAAATGGACCGGCATTTCGGTCTCGCTTGGGGTTGGACAAACTAAAACGCTCGCTAAAATCGCCAACGATTATGCTAAAAAGCATGCAGATGAAGGTGTTTTCGTTTTAGACGAGAACACCGATAAAGTCCTTAAAGATATGCCTGTAACGGATATCTGGGGAATAGGCAGCCGAATGGGCGCTCACTTAAACCGGCACGGAATCTTAACCGCACTTGATCTTAAATATGCCAATGATGCGTGGGTAAAAAAACACCTATCGATTGTTGGCCTGCGAACTGTATGGGAATTGCGCGGAATATCTTGTATCCCTTTCGATGAGGCTCCGTCGCCTAAAAAATCGATCACCACTTCCCGTTCGTTCGGAAAAATAGTTACTTCACTTCCGGATTTACTGGAAGCCATCGCCACTTATGCCGCTCGAGCAGGCGAGAAAGTGCGTGAACAAGGCTCCCTTACCACCTATATGGATGTGTTCGTGACCCACAAGGCACGCGGATCAGATGAATATTTTACTCAGTTCTGCCATCAAAAACTGCCTGAGCCTTCCTCTTATACACCCTTATTGATCCACTATGCCAAACAAGCGCTGACCTCTTTGTACCGCCCAGGTTTGCATTATCGGAAGGCGGGCATCATCTTAAGCGAAATTGTAGACGAAAATTGTTATCAGCCAGATTTGCTTACTCCGATTAAACATTCTGAGAAAAAACAAAAACTGATGCATCTGATTGACACCATCAACGCCGAGCATGGCCATCAAGTCTTGCAGTTTGCCGCCGAGGGGATCGAAAAAGATTGGAAAAATAAGCAAGTCAAGAGCTCGCCCCATTATACGACCCGCTGGGATGAATTGCTGACCATTTTGATCTGAATTCAACGCAGAGACGCGGAGGCACGGAGAACGCAGAGGACCGAATAACCTCATAACGTGATGTATTTTTAAAACTCATAATATTTTCGCAAAGATAAATCCAAGGAGCAAAGCAGAAAGAAATTTTAGATAATATTCTTTGCTTCTTTTGTATTTACTTAGCGTTAAAATAAATAATAAAACGACTTAGAATACATCACGCGATGAGATCATTCGACACTCTGCGTTCTCTGTGACTCCGCGTCTCTGCGTTGAATTATTATCTTAATTTCTGCGGTGCCATTCGCTTAAGCGTTGGAAAAACTCGCAATCCTTCATGCACTCTTCAAATGCAGCTTGGGTTTTAGTATCGCCTCGTGACTTGCAGTAGTTGGAACACGACATCGAATCTAACTTTCTTCCTTCAGCATTAGCCCTGCGCCATTTCTCCCAAAATCCATAGTGCTGTTTTGGTGTTGGCTGAGTTTCTTTTGAATAATAATTGGGGTCGATAAACATAGATTCCTCCGAATTTATTTTTTGGAGGAAAACAACAACTGTTTTCCTTTCTGTGTTCACCAGAAAGAAATAGATGGATGACACACTCCCTACGCTAGTATGACCTAGATCAGGTAGTAAGGGTTAAACACACCGTGTTTTTTCAGCCCATTATTTAGGGCACCCCTGGTGAACAAAAACAACATAAACGTTCAAGACTTTTTATCCAATGAGTGATTAATATTTGGATTTGGATGAGGCGATGGATTACATCATTATTTGCTTAGCTTCCTTCTTCGTTTCTATCCTGACGCTCTTTTCGGGTTTCGGGCTTGGAACAGTATTGATGCCGGTTTTTGCGCTCTTCTTCCCATTGCCCATCGCCATTGCCGCGACGGCAGTTGTTCACCTAGCCAATAATCTGTTCAAAGTCGCGCTTGTCGGAAAGTTGGCCAATTGGAATGTAGTAATCCGATTTGGAGTTCCCGCTATTGTTGCTTCAGCAATCGGCGCTTACTTGTTAGGACTGGTCTCCAACCTGCCTCCTATCGCTTCTTACTCCATACATAATCACCCTTTCCCTATTACCTATCTTGGAGTTGCCATCGGATTGATCATCATCGCTTCCTCTTTATTCGAATTGATTCCTCAACTTTCACATCTATCCTTTTCCTCTAAATGGATTCCGCTCGGAGGCATTCTTTCAGGATTTTTTGGAGGCTTATCCGGAAATCAGGGGATTTTTCGTTCAGCTTTCTTAATTAAGGCCGGATTAAAAAAAGAAGAGTTCATTGGAACGAGCGTGATCGTTAGTACCTTTGTCGATATTGTTCGGCTTCTCGTTTATGGATGGATCGCTTTTTTCGAGAAATATACCTACGCACTATCAACCGAAATGCAGGGGATTCTCATCGCTGCCAGCCTTACAGCATTTTTGGGTTCCTATGTCGGCTCGCAAATGATCCATCAGGTCACGTTTAGGACCATACAACTGATCGTTGGTCTCATGCTTTTAATCTTGGGAACAGCGATTGCATTAGGAATTGCCTAAGCTTTAATCGCTTTTATGCTTCTCTGTGGTTAAATTTCATTCTTTACTCACAAATTGTCATAAATCTATGGGATAAAGTATTGTACGAACATGAAAGCGTTTATTCGTAATTGGACAATATTTTTAACGGTAATCCTTGCCTTACTTCTGATTACTCAACGACTTAGCTTTTATTATGCAAATCAGCATATAGCATGGTACGACTGGATTGCTGAAGAAAATGGGATCTGGGAAACCGTACAAGCGTTATCTCTCATCCTCGCAACTGGGATCCTTGCCTACGGCTGCTGGCATTACCACACACGCTTCCGCTCCCTGTTTTCTTTCATCGCCCCCTTGATTTTTGGGGCGTTATTTTTCTTTGCGGCGGGAGAAGAAGTGAACTGGGGCCAATTTTGGGTTAAGTTCAATCCTGAGACAGATTTCGATATCCATAATCATGATTGGGCCGGAGGACATCTGGATGATGTTGCCAATAGTGGTCTACATTGGCTGATCTATATTTATGGGATTATCCTTCCGGTGTTAGCAGCGATTATTCCGCAAGTGAAGCAAACGCTTTATGATTTATGCATCCCCATTCCCCCGTTTGCATTTGCACCGTTTTGCTTATTTATCATTTTTATCGATTATGGATGGTTTCACAACCATGTGCTGCAGCTGCCTTACTTTCCGCCGCCATGGAGCAATAGCGAACTCCGTGAAACCCTATTCGATTTGGTGATTTTAGGAGCCGTGATCACTCAATATCTCCGTTGGAGAGAAGGGAGTGTTCCCGCATGAATATCGTGATCATTGGCGCAGGAAATATCGGCAGTTATATCGCACGCCTTCTTTCGCGCGAAAAACATAACGTCATCCTAGTCGATAAAAATGCAAAGCGCCTTCAAGAAGCTTCATGGGTCATGGATGTGGCAATCAAAGAAGGTTCAGGAACGGACTGGCAAGTCCTTGACAACTTGCTGGACCTATCACCCGACCTATTTGTTTCCTTGACCGATGACGACCATGCTAACTTGGTGGGCTGCGCCATCGCCAAAAACCTAGGCTATCCGCGCACAATCGCCCGCATCAAAGATAACCACTTTTTGAATCGCGTACGCCTTGACCTGGGACGGATTTTTGATGTCGATTATTTCATCGGACCCGAACTGCTAGTTGCCAATGAAATCTTCAAAAATATGATCAGCCCGGGATCCCTCCGAGTCGAAAGCTTTGCCCATGGCGCTGTTCAATTACGCACCATCGTCATCCCGCAAACATGGCGTCGTTCAGAAGAAACATTAGCTGACCTCAAACTGCCGCCTGGTATTATGGTCGGCTTGATTTCACGTGAAGCAAAGACCGATGTTCCAGGCGGCTCAAATCGGGAGATCATTTTCCCGCATGGCTACGATCGAATTCTGCCCGGCGATGAGGTCACTCTCATCGGCGAAACGGACGACATTGCCAACATCCATCAATACTTCGGCTCGCCCTACGAACCGATCCATTCGGTGGTCATCATGGGCGGTTCCCAAACCGCTTACAACTTAGCCAAAATTTTAGAACAGCGTAATATTAACGTCCGAATCATCGAGAAAAATTATGAACGCTGCTGTTGGCTCTCTGAACAATTAAAACATTGCACTGTGATTAATCACGACGGAACCGATCTCGACTTCCTGCTGGAAGAAAAAGTGAGTCAAGCCGATGTATTTGTTTGCTGTACCCGCTATGATGAACTTAATATCATGTCCTCTCTGTTAGCACGTGAAGCTGGTTGCGAAAATGCAATCATCCAACTCTCCAACACAGGTTATATCCCAATTGTCACCCGATTAGGAATCAACCATACTGCTTCTCCGCGGGTGATCGCGGCTAATCGTTTACTCGCTCTTGCGTTTTCAGGCACTGTAACATCAGTGGTTTCATTGTATGAAAATCAGGCAGAAATTTTAGAAATCAATGTCTCCATGCGCTCCAAAATTGCAGGGATTCCCATTTCTGAACTCGGCCCTTTGCTGCCCAAGGATTTTCTCATTGCATGCATCCAAAACCGCGGACGTATTATGATTGCCAAAGGGGACCGTATTATCTCACCCGGCGACACCGTCATCGTGGTCAGCCACCCACGACATATTAATGAACTTGAGAAGATTTTCTAACTAAGACGATTATGACCTATAGCGAAATTTTCAAGATATTAGGGAAATTCCTAACTGGATTCTCGCTTACCCTGCTTATCCCGCTCGCTGTTGGAGTGTATTACCAATTTATCGCCGCTCCTGCCGCTCACCCCCAACCCCACAGCACATTCGCTTTTATCTACTCCTTTATCCTTTGTCTCGGGATCGGCATGTCGTTTATCATGCTGGGATCCAGAACAGAAATCTCATTTTTATACCGCCGCGAAGGGATTGCTGCAGTTGTAATGTTGTGGTTAATCTTACCAGCGATAGGCGCTCTGCCATTTGTTATCAGCCACACCCTTAATAATCCTGTACAAGCATATTTTGAAGCGGCCTCAGGCTTAACAACCACCGGTTCATCGATTATAACAGCCAAAAAATTCGATCCGCAATTGGGCAAAGAAATTCCCATCGTGAATACCATCAAAGGAGATACAAATACCACCTACTCCTATTATGGAACGATCGAACCTATCCGTGGCGAAAATGGAGTCATTGTCCTTGAAGGAGTTGAAGCAATCAGCAAGGCACTCTTACTTTGGCGCAGTATGCTGCAATGGCTGGGCGGTATCGGAATCGTCGTGCTCTTTGTGGCGATTCTTCCTGCTCTTGGTGTTGGGGGTAAAATTCTATTCAATACTGAAGTCCCTGGTCCCATCAAAGAAACGCTAACCCCGCGCATTCTCGATACAGCCAAACTAATTTGGAAAGTCTATCTAGGACTTACCGTTCTTCAAATTGGATTGCTAATGGCCACCAACAAGAACATGCCGCTACTTGATGCAATCAACATTACATTTTGCACGCTATCGACGGGTGGTTTCGCAATTAAAAATAGCAATATCGCCTTTTATGATAACGTTTGGACCGAGTGGGTCGTTATTCTATTTATGCTTTTTGGCAGTTTAAACTTTTCCCTGTACTTTTACATGGTTAAAGGTAAGTTTTTCCGGTTAAGCGACCGCGAACTCTTTGTTTTTTTAACAATCGTAATTTCGGGCTGCCTTTTTACAGCCTACTATATTTTCGGAACGCCAAAAATTCTTTTGAACGGTAATACAGGGATTTTCAATTTACATGAAGCGCTCCGCCATGGCTCTTTTCAATTTATTTCTGCTATCTCCGACACCGGATTTGCTACAGCAGATTATGATCGATGGCCATTTAGTGTCCAACTCATTCTGCTCGTAGCCATGTATTTAGGGGGAATGGCTGGATCCACGACAGGGGGTATCAAAACAATACGGCTTATCCTCCTCTTCCGTACCTGCCAAGACAAAATCGAATCTCTTTACCGTCCTAACACCGTCCGCTCTTTACAAGTCGGTCATAGGGTAGTCGATCCAAACGTCGCGATGACTGTTCTCTGCTTTTTTGCCACGCTAATCTCTTTGAGTGTGCTAGGAACTTTTTTATTGAGTGTAGATGGAGTCGATCTGGAAACCTCATTATCGGTAATTACTAGTTCGATTAATAACTCAGGTTTCGGATTTCGCGAAGCCGGCCCCACTAGTTCATTCGCTTTTCTTTCAAATTTCTCTTTGATAGTCAGCTCTTTATGGATGATTCTTGGACGTCTAGAATTCTTCGCCATCCTTCTCCTCCTGATCCCGGCCTTCTGGAGACGGGACGGGTAATATCTCTTTGACGAATTTGTTTCGACCGCCTATAATCAATCCTCCTAAACTATTTATTTCAAACCATTGAGGAATAATGGCAGACAAAAAAGACAAAGAACAAAAAAAAGTACGCCGCCCTTCAGCAGCTAAAAGAGATCTCCAACATGAAAAAAGACGTTTGAGAAACCGTGCTTTTACTGGGAAAGTCCGTGCAGCAATCCGTAGTTTTGATGAAGTTGTCAAGAAAGGCGACGCTAAAGAGATTGAAACCAGCCTGAATAGTGTTTACAGCTTAATGGATAAAGGGGTTAAGCACGGAGTGTACAAAGCTAACAAGGCCGGCCGCACTAAATCCCGTATCGCTGCTAGAGCTCACGCTAAGAAGTAATTGCAACATAACGAAAAAACATATTATCGGGCTGCCTGATCCCATTTATACGATGGATTCTTGCAGCTCTATGTATTTAAAGATTTTTGATTTTTATGCGTCATTTACGTTTTATTCTGTTTTTATTCACCATCAGTTTCTCGCTAACCGCCACCGAGCTGCCTCAGCCTCACATGACGTTGATGGTCCCAATGCGGGATGGAACGGAACTTCCGACTGATATCTATCTACCGTACACTGACGCAAAAAATTGTCCCTGCATTCTTATTCGTTCTCCGTCCGGACGTCTCCTCTACAAAGAAGCTTATGTTCCATTGAGCCAAGCGGGTTATGTGGTTGCCATCCAAGCTACCCGTTCCTATCTCGACACTTCAGGTAAAACATTTCCTTTCGTTCATGACGGTTGGGGAGCTCAGCAGGATGGTTACGACAGTGTGGAATGGTTAGCCAAACATCCTATCACCAATGGTAAAGTCGGGACGTATGGTTTCTCAGCGATGGGGATCACTCAATTGTTGATGGCGCCGACCGCTCCACCAAGCTTGCGCTGCCAATACATTGCCTGGGCAGCGTCAAATATTTATGACCATGGAATCCATTGCGGCGGTCAGTTGTACAAAAGTCAAATCGATGGATGGTTGGGCATGTATGCTAAAGACCCATCGGTCGTTCAATTCGTCTACAACAACAATGTTTACAATGATTTTTGGAGATCTTTAGATTCCTTGCCTGTTTCCCAAACGGTCAATGTTCCGGCTATTCATTACGGCGGATGGTACGATACCTTCTCTCAAGGAACGATCGATGCATTTCTCTCACGCGAACAAAATGGCGCACAAGGAGCACGCAACAACCAGATTTTGATCATGGGCCCCTGGACTCATCCCTATACAAAAATGGTGATGCAGTTTCCTGAAAATTCAGCGAATCCGCCGGTGGACATCTCGCCTATCACTTTTTTTAACCACTATCTAAAAAATGATACGGAATCACCCTATCACTTGCCAAAAGTGATCTATTATGTCATGGGTACTTTGGACGGAACTCCTTCTTCAGGGAATGTATGGAAAACTGCAGATAGCTGGCCGATTGCGGCTGAAACTGTCCCGTTGTACATCCATCCTCATGGCAGGCTGTCAAAGCAAGAACAAATCGGGAATCATCAAATTCAGTTCCATTACAATCCCAATGATCCTACCCCGACGATTGGAGGCAGAAACCTGTTCTTAGAATCAGGACCAGCCGACCTGCGTGCCGTTGAAGGACGTGACGATGTCATGACCTTCACTTCGGAACCGTTAACCCACGACACGGAAGTGACCGGACGGATTTTTGCTACCCTCTTTTTGACCAGCGACCGTGATTCTACCGATGTTGCCCTCCGTTTGTCCGATGTGTATCCTGACGGAAAAAGCGTGTTGATTGCCGATAGCATTACAACCTTATATGATTTGTCGAAATCGAAACCGAAAGAAGCGAAGCTTGACCTATGGACCACATCGCAAGTGTTTGCAAAAGGACACAGGATCCGTATTTCCATTTCGGGATCAAATTATCCACGTTTCGACAAAAACACTAATGTAGGCTTACACTACATTGGGCCAGCCCCTATCGCGCACAATACGTTGATCTCCTCAAAAGATTATCCGTCCCGTATCGATCTGCCGACTGTTAAATAATAGCTTCAAAACGCATCGTTTTAAGCATTTATTATATATTTTTAACGCAAAGATAAATCCAAGTAGCAAAGAAGCAAAGAATACATCTAAAATTCTTTGCTTCTTTGCTCCTTTTGTATCTTCTTTGCGTTAAAAATAAATATCAGGCATCTTAAAAATATTTAACACTATGAGATAGACAAAGGTTAACCCATGATGCCGTTAGGAGATGACAACACAGGCCGTAAATCCGTCCCGATCGTCACCTATCTTTTAATAGCGATAAACGTCATTGTTTTTCTGCTCGAGATGTCGGGCGGTGAAGAGTTTATCATGCGCTGGTCGTTTGTGCCCAGCCGCTTTGCTGCCAACCCCGTTGGCGACAGCGTCACAATCCTTACTTCGATGTTTATGCATGGCGGTGCATTCCATCTTTTCGGTAACATGCTTTACTTGTGGATCTTTGGTGATAATGTGGAAGACCGCTTCGGAAAAATTCCGTTCCTGCTCTTCTATCTGATATGTGGTGTCGCTGCCACCTTTTCACAATTTGTTTCTGACACAAGCATTAGCATACCCAACTTAGGAGCATCTGGCGCCATCGCAGGGGTTCTTGGAGCCTATATCTTGCTTTATCCAAGTGGAAAAGTGGCTGTTCTCGTCGGCAACGTAGTCACCTCCATGCCCGCTTTAGTGGTGATCGGGATGTGGTTTGTCCTGCAGTTCTTCAGCACCTTAAGTTCCATGGCAGAAACCAATCCAGGCGAAGGTGGCGGCGTCGCTTATCTTGCCCACATGGGCGGCTTTATCGCCGGGGTGGTCATTACCTTCATCTATAAAGGAATAAGCGGCACCCCCAGCGGAACACGTCCTACAGTTTAGCTGTCGCAGGAGCTGGCTGCAAATTACCACTGCCAACAACAGTCAGCCAGGTGCTAATCTCTACCGTTTGATCAATTAACGTTAGTGGATCAGCATCGTTTAACCAACTCCCGTCTTTTTCTTGAATGCTGACCAAGTAGTTGGATATCTCTAAGGCCAATTCATTGCCGCGGGGATCTCCCGTAATCGCCGAATAAGCCGATGCACCCCACGCAACCTTGTGGGAGAAGAAAAACGTTCTTAAGTTGCCGCTTGATTCATAGAGATAATCGAAATAATATTTTGCCGAGTCAATATACTGCGATTTCTTTGTCGCTAAAAAAAGCTTACACAAGAATGCTAGGGGATAACCCAACATAAAATAGGCTTGATTTGGCTCGGTTAAATTCACCTCAAATAGAAATTTATTCGCATCTGGGAATGTGCTGACAATTTTACCATCGTGAGACATGCGCAAATAAATCACTTTATCTACGGACTGACGTTCAATGATTTGATGCAGAAAAGCGGCCGCTTTTTCTGCTTCAGCCAAGTGCCCCATATATAAAGCGGTAAAACCAAGATGGGACGTGGTTAGAACATCTTGCGGGGTCAAAATATTCGGCTGACGAAACGTCTTAAACCCTCCCAGTTTAGGATCAAAATAGTGCTGAAGATACTTCCATCCAGGATAAGAGATATCAAACCGTCCCATCCGCTGGCTGGCGGTCACAATCCATCCGTTTGTATACGCCCAAAACTCCTGAAAGGCCGGACTGGCACTTTTATTGTTAGATCCTGTCAGGAAATCCCCTTCAGGTGTCATAAACCGGGATTTAATATGGTCTAAGACTCTCTGGGCCAAGGCCAATTTACCTGAAATAAAGAGCAACGTGGGAGCTTTATAATAACATGCTAAATCTTCTGGAAATCCTCTGATCGACCCATCGGGTTTAATTTTTTCTTCCAACCATGCAAGTCCCTTACGCGCAGAATTCAACAGTTGTTCCATACCAACCTCCTGGGGTAAATAAAAATTATCCCATGATGCATTGAATTGCGCAAATTAAATTTCTGGAATAGTAATGCCGAGCGTTAGGCGGCTTTGGAGTAAAATTTTCACCACAGAGGCACAGAGATCACAGAGTAAAATAAAACAAAGATGACCAGGATAAACATGATATAGAAAGATGAAATTAGGGTTCGCATGAATCTATTCACACTAACCATAACTGATTTTATCATTTCTTCTATCTTGGTTATCCTGGTCATCTTTGTTATTTCCTATCCAACATATTTAGTAATCAGTTGAGAATCATCTCTGTGATCTCTGTGCCTCTGTGGTGAAATTAATGAAACAATATCAAGAAAAAGATGTGTCCAAGTAAGGCAAGGCATGCACTCCCAAAGCTCACTCCGTGCGCATAAAATTAAAATGTCGTGTAAAGCAAGCCCGACGCACAAATGATCAATAAGATTGCCAGTAGAGTTGCGACAATATTAGAACCTGTCATCAAATATTTTGTCTCAAGCTCAAAAGAAGATTTCCAATAACTGACCGCTGCCATGATAAATACGGCGATGCCTATGACTATCAGCGCTCTACCGGACACAATTGCGATGGTCTGATGGACACTGGTATAAAAAATAGTCAGTTTCGTAATTGCAAACCCGCCACCGGCAATAGCTAATCCAGTCCGGATCCACGAAGCAAACGTTCGTTCGGAAGCCAGCCGGTTCCGTTCGATCGCTAACCGAGTCCGTTCACGGGCAAGGACATTACGCTCTTCATCAAGGTTCATATATGAAGATGGGTATCTTTCAAGTGTTGATGGATAAATTCAGCCCGTTTATGGGGGATTTCATCAACCGGAATATCTTGGCTGAATTGATTTAGAAAATGCGCTCGCCTGCATGAAAACAACATTTTATTGAGGTTTTTTAATGTGATGCCATCAATCCACCCTAACTCTGTTCCGAGCTTGATCAAGCTGATCGCATTAAGCGCCTCGATCGTTCCAATCTGATACGAGTGGACAAGCACCCCGTAAGCGCGGCTGACTTTATCTTTGATAACCGTGTTGTTGACGAGTGCTTTACGGGCCGTTTTTTCTTCTGACGCTAATCGCGTCGCGAATGTTCGCAGAGTGGATATGATATTCTCTTCAGCAATCCCCAACGAATAATTATTGTGGATCGCCACAATATCGCCGATAAGTTCTTGAGGTTTTCCCTGCAAACCTGTCACGTTAATGCTATCGTCGTGGTTGTTCTCAAGCAGCTCTTTGAGTTTTTCCGTATGAATGAGGGCAGGCGTATGCAAATAGACTGTTGCACACAACCCTGTTCCACATTCGGCTGGATTGGCGGTGAGAAAACCAAAACGGGGAGTAAATGTGTAAGTCATCTTCGAGCCCAGATTATTTTCAATCTTGGCAAGCTTGTTCCAAGTGGACTCGAGGTCTCCGGAAATATCAGTCAGCTGGATTTGAATGTGGTCGACAATATTTAACGTGATCAAGATCTGTCCTGTTTCATCGATAATGAACCCTTCACTGCTATGAGCATCGTGAAATGAACGCGGTGCCATATAGTGTTCATTCAAATACTCTTTGTCGTGGGGGCTTAGTTCATCGGATTTAAACAGCACCGGATTTTTCAATGCGATATCCGTTAAGATTTCGTTGCTGGCAAGGGAAAGAATTTGTTTTTTTTTTATCGGTATCGAGTTTGCTGGGGAAGTTGAATTTTTCGATGTTGCGGTTGATCCGAACCGTAGAAGCTATCCAAATCGGATTATCGTTACTACTCCAGGGCTGTTCGAGTTTGAAGAGTTCATTCTTTTCCATCAGAGCGCTCCGTCAGTTCTTTGATTTGATCGCGCAGGAGAGCTGCCTGTTCATAGTCTTCGCGGCGCAAGGTTTCGGCTAGCGCGTCATTTAATGCCAGTAAACGTAGCGCGGGATTGATCTCTTTGCTTTCGCCTGGAACGCGCCCGACATGGATTGGCATCGATTTTTTAGTGGTCGTGATGCGCGGAGAGACCCGATTGGTACTGACAAGTTCGCTGAGGATCACTTCATCAAATACATCGTAACAGACGCTGCATCCCAAAAAGTTGCCCATCCGGATAGCCTCCAACGTCGTTCCGCAGTTGCCGCACGTCACGCTCGCCGGTCCTTCAGCAGTTTGATCGCCTAAACGAGCAGGAATTCCATGCAGACGGCGCTGTAGTTGGGGGCAATCGGAGCACATAACCGTGTGGGTGATGGTATTCCCGATCACTTCGGTATAACGGACAGCCAGCTTTTTGCGGCATTCGCTGCATTCCAGCGGGCGGTCTTCGGAAAGGTCGCCATTGTTTAATTCGTCGTTCGTTGGATCCGGCATGAGTGAAGCCTTGGAAGTTAGTGAATTAAATCGCTATCTTTGTGCTATGGAATATAGGAATTAAATATATAATTGTCAAAGCTGGAACAAGGGTGTACAATTTCCTCAATGCAAGGGGACGATTCTAATTTAGGGATTTAGATGATAGCTAATGGCAGATCATCTCTCTCCAGAGTAAGTCTCCTTAGCTTCGTTTGCTTGTTTTATCTCGGATGCGCTAAAACCCCACCCCCAAGCGATCTATGCATCGCTTCTTCCATTTATAACCGAATTGATAAAGCGACTTACTGGAATCAGGTTTACTGCAACAATGAGCTGATTGACGAAGCCTTGCAATTTTTGCTTCAACAAGAGTTGACTGTAGACGGAGCAGTTCAAATCGCTCTGCTCAATAATCCTCAAATCCAAGCCCTGTATGCCGACGTCGGCATCGCCCAAGCAGATCTTATAGAAGCAGGTCTATGGTCTAATCCCGCCTTCGATATTGTTTTCCGTTATTCGAATATAAGCGGTGATAAGACGAATATCGAATATTCGGTCACCTCAAGCTTTATCGATCTTCTGCTTATTCCTTTACGGGTAAAAATTGCACAAGCCGAACTGGAACAAACAACCTTACGGGTGACGAACGAAATCCTCGACTCGACTTGGCTTTTGATGTCGAGTAAACATTTTATGAGCTGCAGGCCGCTCAGCACATGTTAAAAACGCTTCAAGATATCGCAGACCTCACTAAGATCCAGCAACAGGTTGCAGAGCGTCAAGCAAACGTAGGAGACATCTATAAGCTGGATTTACAGCAAACCCAATCGTCATATTTGGAAGCTGCACTAGAAGCTGCCAAAATGCAAAATGAGATCACTCACCTGAGAGAAAAACTCAATCGCTTGCTTGGCCTTTGTGAAAATGTCCCTTGGGCCATTTCAGAACAGTTGCCTGATGACAATTGCATCGATTTCCCTATCGAATGTTTAGAATCTGTTGCGTTCAGCGAAAGACTAGACCTTCAAGCCGCACGCTTTAACGTCATTCGCATCAGCCAGATGCTCGGGATAAAACAATGGTGGGTTTATACGCAAGGGCGGATTGGTATCGGTGGAGAACGTGAACTTGCCGGCAATAACGTGCTAGGTCCTGCATTTGCCGGTGAAATCCCCCTTATTCAACTATGGGCAAGCCGATCGTATGCGCCTTTACGCAGAATTGCAGCAAGCTCAGGATCAACTGGCCGCTTTGGAAATTCAGGTTCTATCAGAAGTTCGGGAAGCGTATGCCATTCTTAAAAACGATTTGGATATCTTGACCCATTATCGCAATGACATTATTCCTCTTCGTGCCTCAATTCTAGCTACATCAGAAGAACTTTATAATGTCATGGGGCTTGGGATAGAACGCTTGCTGGACAATAAACGCTTAGAGCTGCAAATGAGCGTCAACTATGCCACGGCTTTGCGTAATTATTGGCTGGCGCGTGTGCAAATGGATCGTGCATTAGGCGGTAAGTTATATGTGGTGTTAAAGAAGATGCAATGCGAAAAGGTTGTTGAATGAAAAATTCCTTGCTGCTGGCAGTCGTTTTTGGGCTTTTGATCGGCTTCTCTTCAAACGGGCACGCTGCTCCTGCCAAACACCCTTCTGTAATTACACCCAACGTCGGATCTCTGCCATGGGTGATGGATGGAGACGTCAAAGTGTTCCATCTTATTGCTGAGCCAGTCCGCAGAGAATTTGCCCCAGGTTTCTGGGTCAATTGTTGGGGTTACAACGGAACAAGCCCAGGACCGACCATTGAAGCGGTTGAAGGGGACAAAGTCAGGATCCTTGTCACGAACAAGCTCAATGAACCTACCACGGTACACTGGCATGGGATTATTTTACCAAATGGGATGGACGGAGTTGTCGGCCTGACCCAAAAAGCAATCCAGCCAGGTGAAACATACAAATACGAGTTCACACTTAGGCAAAACGGTACTTTCATGTACCATCCCCATGCCGATGAGCTCGTTCAAATAGCCTTAGGGATGGAAGGATTTTTTATTATCCATCCTAAAAATGGAGATGATCCCCCGGTTGACCGTGACTTTGCGCTCTTCCTCCATGAGTGGCGTGTTCCCATGGGAGCAAGCACTCCGGATCCATTTGAAATGCTCGATTTTAATTTGTTCACATTTAACAGCGTCCTATTTTCTAAGATTGAATCACTGGTTGCCAAAACAGGCGATCGCGTGCGAATTCGTTTTGGCAACGTCATGATGAATAGCCATCCCATCCACCTGCATGGTTATGAATTTGTTCTAACTAGAAAAGGAGCAAAGAAGCTATCCCCAGCAGCACAAACAAGCGAGGTGACCGTGCTTGTCGCGCCGGGAGAGACTCGGGATATTGAATTTATCGCGGATAACCCGGGAGACTGGGCGCTGCATTGCCATAAATCGCACCACACGATGAATCAAATGGGACATAATCTTCCCAATTTAACTGGCATTAACACAGAGGGCTTGAACAATGAGATCAAACGTTTCATACCGAATTTTACCGGATTAATGAACGTCAATGGGATGAACGAGATGTTTGAAATGTATGGTTCCCGCAAAGGGGTCGAGATGCTCACGAATATGAAGATAAACCTCTCACCAATCGGCAGTCCTGGACCTTTTGGTGTGATTGAGTTTGGAGGCATGTTCACTATTGTAAAGGTCAGAGATGATTTGAAAAATTATGATGATCCGGGCTGGTATCAGCATCCTCCAGGTACAGTTGCCGGACCTGTCAAACTTGAAAATGAAATCTACGATCGTACGTACTCTAAGAAGTACCATGAAAATTGGATGCAAAGCAAACCGAACGACAGCATGGAACATAAGCACTGAATTTATTATTTTCTGACCTGTGCCATTTTAACAAAATGACTTTAAATAGTTTGCTTAAGAGAATGCGGAATACGCCTCATATTCTTAAAATGACTTAACGCAGAGACGGGGAGTCGGAGAGACGCAGAGAAATCAAATATCACCACAGAGACACAGAGGCACAGAGAGATGCAAAAAAATAACACAGATAACCAAGATGACTAGAATAGGAAACTAGGGTATACGTACATATTGTTGAATTCGATCATTTCATTCCTTTTTTAATTTATTACATCAAACTATTAGCTTTATCCTGCCGCCGTAGGCGATCCTGTTTATCATTGTTTGTCTTTTTATCTCTGTGTTCTCTATGCCACTGTGGTGAAGAGTATCTCTGCGTCTCTCCGGCTCCCCGTCTCTGCGTTAATCATTGGCAGTAGTTTACAATTTGACATTCTTTAACCTTAAGGCATTCCCAATCACTGAAACAGAACTTAAACTCATCGCTAAGGCAGCGATCATTGGGTTGAGCAGCAAGCCAGTGAATGGATAAAATATACCGGTAGCAATTGGAATACTTAACACGTTGTAGATAAAGGCAAGAAAAAGGTTCTGCCGAATATTTTTCATCATTGCATGACTTAAATGGATCGCACGGACAATCCCTAATAAATCCCCTTTGACTAGGGTGACCTCAGCACTTTCCATCGCCACATCTGTTCCAGTGCCCATCGCAATTCCCACATCAGCCGCCGCCAATGCAGGAGCATCATTAATTTCATCCCCTGCCATCGCTACCAATCCATTTTTTTCTTTTATTTGTTTTACAAACTCCTGCTTTTCACCAGGTGCCACTCCTGCATGCACTTCATCGATCCCCAACTGACTTGCCACCGCCTGTGCTGTCTGAGTGTTATCACCTGAAAGCATAATCACTTTTTGTCCCAATTGATGCAGTTCTTGAATAGCGTCTTTGGTTGTGTGTTTTATCGGATCGGCGACAGTCACAAATCCGGCTGCTTCTCCATCCACTGCAACAAATATCAAGGTGCGCGCTTTAGCTTGCAATTCTTGCACCCTTTGCCGAAACGATTCTAACTCTTGGATATTTCTCTCTTGGAGTAAACCGGGTTTTCCGACTAAGACTTCATGGTTCTCTACCCTTCCAGTTACTCCTCCGCCTGTGATCGATTGAAATTGCTCCGCTTTAGGAATTGTGATCCCTCGTTCCCTAGCACTCTGGACAATCGATGCTGCCAGGGGATGCTCGCTCGATTGCTCGACAGCAGCAGCGAGGCGCAACAACTCTTGTTCATTTCCGTTGGCGGCGACCACCTCGATCACTTTCGGCTTGCCTTCAGTCAATGTCCCCGTTTTGTCTACAACGATTGTCTTTACTTCTTCGAGTTTCTCTAACGCTTCCGCATTCTTGATCAACACTCCCGCTTCCGCACCACGACCCATTCCGACCATAATAGACATTGGCGTCGCCAAGCCAAGGGCGCATGGACATGCGATGATGAGCACCGCCACTGCGTTGACTAGGCCGATAACAAAAGATGGTTCTGGACCAATCCATGACCAAATGAGAAATGTTACAAGTGCAACTAAAATGACAATCGGGACAAAATAACCAGATACGGTATCGGCTAAGCTCTGGATAGGAGCACGGCTGCGTTGGGCATCAGAAACCATCTGAACGATGCGTGAAAGCAATGTTTCTTTTCCGATTTTTTCAGCCCGCATCAGAAAAGTTCCGGTTTGATTGATCGTACCGCCAATGATCTCATTGCCAACTTCTTTTTCAGCTGGAAGTGGCTCTCCAGTGATCATCGATTCATCAATAGTGCTGTGGCCCTCGATGATTTTGCCGTCGACTGGAATTTTCTCTCCAGGACGCACTCGCAAAATATCTCCTATATTGACGTGCTCGATAGGGATTTCTTTTTCATCACCATTGACGACGATTCTGGCCGATTTAGCTGCTCGCCCTAACAATCCCTTAATCGCCTGGCTAGTTTGACTTCTTGCTCTAAGTTCAAGAACTTGCCCTAGCAACACTAGTACAGTGATGATTGCAGCTGTTTCAAAATACAATGGTGGTTTTCCTTGATGAGCTAAAGGAGGGGGAAATATTTGAGGAAAGAAAAATGCAACAACACTATACACATATGCAACTCCCACACCCAAAGCAATCAAGCTAAACATATTTAGACGGCGATTGACAATCGACTGCCATCCTCTGACAAAAAAGGGCCAACCGACCCATAAGACAACCGGTGTGCTTAAAAGAAGTTGCAGCCAATCCAAATTTACCGCAGTGGGAATCATCGCCAGGATTAAAAGCGGGATTGATAAAGCTACACCAACCCAAAAACGGAATCGCATGTCATTGTATTCTGAAAGATCTTCTGATGCCTCCACCTGTTTTGGCTCTAAAGTCATGCCGCAGATGGGGCAATTGCCTGGCCGTTCTTGTACGATTTCCGGATGCATCGGGCAAGTGTATTGGGTCATAATCAATTCCTATCTCACTACTATGGCATTCTTTAGTCTTATATTGACTACATTTTTTCATCATAATACAATTATCTAAATAGGAGATATTTATGGCATTTTTATTGATCCATTCTTAGGGGACGGCGCCAACGTCGGTGAATCTAAGATAACACCTATCAGCGGAAGATGGTTTAAAGACCGTCTTACAGTGGCCAGCACAAAGCGTAGAAAATTGGCCGTGGTTCGGATTTAAGGATGAAACGAAAGCCTTAATGAAGGTGGAGCTGAAAGTAATCGCTAACCCTAAAGGAATGGCGGTGAATTTGTACCTGTTTAGATAAGCCCGGGAGCTGTTTACAGCGAGAGCATACGGAACCCGCTTTCTTGTTGTTTTTTACAACACAAGAAGGTGTGGAATGGGAAAAAAAGAGGAAAACACCGCCTTTATCTGTGCGGTGTGTCATCGAAGCGTGTTGCCGTTTAAACATGGCACCTATCGCAATCACTGTCCATTTTGTTTAACATCAGTGCATTTAGATGTTCTGCCGGGTGATCGAAAAAGCACCTGTAAAGGTATCATGAAACCGATCGGTGTGAAAAATCACAGCAAAAAAGGGTGGCAGATCGTTCATCAATGTTTGAAATGCCGAATGGAGAAAGTAAATGTCGTAGGAATAGATGATGATTGGTCGAAAATTATCGAGTTATGTCATTCATTACAGACATGATACAAAAACCGTACAATACTCCAGTATGGAGTTTATTTTTTGGATGATTTGTCTAAAACATCTAACAGACGATCCAATTTTTTCTCTAAACGATCTTGCCCATCACGACTTTCTGCACTTCCTTTGTGAATGAGGTAGGTTGTCAATACAACAAAAGTGAATAACTGCAAAAATTCAGATTGCCAGTTTTGAAAGGTGGAAGAAAAAAACTTGGGCCAAAATTCGCTCCAGGTAAATGTTTCACCATGAACATGAGCATCATTCCACACTTCTTGCCACTCAGCAAAAAATTGCAATATCCATGTACCTAAAAATAAAAAAAGTAGAACAATACTTAAATTATAATTCTTCCAAAATGTTTTCATTAAAACCTACATTTATAATTTTAATGTTTACCATATCTCATATATTTGGTAAGTCATGATAAATTGCAAATGGAGATATAATATGCCTTTAAAATCTAAAACGAAGAAAAAATCAGGCAAAATTATTGAAAGAGCTGAACGCAGAGCCAGCACTAATTCGCCACTTCCTGTGAAAGGTGAAGAGGGTAAGTTAACTAAAAAACGTTCCTTGTCCAAAAACAAAACTCAACAATTGGCAAAAGAAAAAAAAGAAAAACGATTAAGTAAGGAAGTTGCAGCACCCGGTAAAAAACGATTATTATCAAGACGTCGTCAAGAGGATGAAAAGCAGGGCAATTCTTCAAAAGCGGGGTCTCAACCCCGTAACATCAAACGAAAAGGAAAAGCTCAGCCTGGTTGAGGTGCACAACGTCTTAATAAGTTGTAGAATTAAAAGAGTTTTCGGAAACCTATGGCAAATTCAAAACTTAATGTTCATTTGTGTGCAACCGATCAAGAAAAAAACGAAGCTAGGCAATTTAGACAAAAACACTTCTTTGATCGAATTCCAATCCAAGACCCTTATGTCTGGACTTTCGATCAGGCAGAGCATAACCACTTTGCTCTCTACAAAGATGATCGTATGGTCGGATATGCGCATATTCAGCATTGGCCAGAGCAACGCACAGCTTTGCGTATCATTGTCATTGATGAAAAGGAGCGTAATCAAGGGTATGGATCATACTTATTAAAAACTTGCGAACAAATACTCAAAAAACAAGGCATTAAGCTTCTGCAAACCGAAGCTGCACCGGATGTCATCGAATTCTACAAACATCTTGGCTATACTGAAATGCCTTTCAACGATCCCGATCACCATCCTACTGGTCCATTAGATACCCCATTAGGGAAAAAATTATAGGGTATTTCTAATCTTGAAATTCTTGATATATTCTTTATCGCAAAGAGAAAGCCAAGGAGCAAAGGTGCAAAGTGCATTAAAATTCTTTGCTTCTTTGCTCCTTGGTTTTCTCTTTGCGATAAAAATGTAAATTATCGTTTGGCTGATTTAGCCTCATGCTCAATCAGCCACTGCTTTCTTGCCACGCCGCCGCCATAGCCGCACAGATCACCATCCGCCTTAATGACTCGATGGCATGGGATCAAAATCGCAAGTTGATTCATGCCGTTGGCTAATGCCACAGCCCGGAAAGCGGTTGGCTGACCGATCGCTTTGGCAAGATCAGCATAGGAGCAGGTTTTTCCGGGAGGAATCCGCTGCAGCTCTCTCCACACTTTTTGTTGAAAAGCCGTTCCTAACAAATGGATCGGGGTTTTGAATGAAGTTAGTTCGCCTTTAAAATACGCTTTCAACTCTTTCTCAATCGATTCAATGGGTCTTGTTTTGCCGGGGACGATGGCGGCTTTGAGTTTTTTGCGCAGCCGTTCAATCTCCCGTTCCAAACCGCGCCGTTCTACAAACTCGAGAAGAAAAAGCTTCAAGTCATCTGCGATGGCCAACATCGATCCTAGGGGTGTATCGATCCATGACGCTTTTAAAATGACTTGAGCCTTCATTTTGGTCGGAGAGGCTCCCATGATTCGCGTAAAAGCGTCCCGAAATCCACTACTGGATTCGTAACCGGTGTTTAATTGAGCATCGATTACAGGTTCTCCGTCACGTATTTGTTTCATAGCAATTCCCATCCTTCTTGCGCGTGCGTAGGCGACAAATGTCATGCCAAACCGTTTTTTAAATTGCCTGCGTGCTGTTGAGGCATCGACGGCGAGTTCTCTAAAGTCGCGGTCTTTCCATCGTTTCTCCGGATTGCTTTCGACTGCCTGTACAAGCTTTTGGATCAGTTCAGTAGATTCATTAGGATAGGATAGGGGCTTGCAACGTTGGCATGGTCGATAGCCAGCTAATAGGGCTTGTTGGGCGTCTGGAAAGAATTCGCAGTTTTCTGATTTAGGTTTGCGTGCGGGACAGGTTGGCCGACAGAATACTCCTGTCGTTTTAACGCCGACAAAAAATATCCCTTCATAATCGCTATTCTTGTCGAGAAGGGCTTGATAGTACTCTTGTTGTTTATTTTTGCGCGCCATATTGCCTCTTTATGGCCTAAGTATAGCGCGTGTGGGAATTTTGCATCGCCGAATTCCAGGCACCGATTTTAATTTTTACAAGATAGGCAGGATATTAAAATTTGGAGTAGGGAGACTTGTCCTACACTTGGACACATCTTTTTCTGACATTGTTTCATTAATTTAACCACAGAGGCACAGAGATGATTCTCAACTTATTACAAGATATGCTGAATAGGAAATAACAAAGATGACCAGGATAACCAGGATAGAAGAAATGATAAAATCAATTATTGATAGTGTGTGAATAGATTTATGAGAACCTTGATTTTATCTTTTTCTATATCCTGGTTATCCTGGTCATCTTTGTTATTTTATCTCTGTGATCTCTGTGCCTCTGTGGTGAAAAAATTTTATTTGATGCGGCGTTCGAGTTCGAGGAGCTTCTCTTTACGCTGCAGACCGCTGGAATAGCCGCCGAGCTTGCCATCTGAGTTGATGATTCTATGGCAAGGCACCACGATCGCAAAACGGTTGATACTGTTCGCTTGTGCGACCGCTCGGAAAGCAGTCGGCTTGCCGATCGCTTTGGCGATATCCGCATACGATCGGGTTTCGCCATAAGATGTTTTTTGCAATTCACGCCATACCCGCACTTGAAATAACGTGCCGAGCATGAACAAAGGCGTTTTGAACTCCTTGAGTTCCCCTTTAAAATAAGCTTTTAACTCTTTTTCAATCGACCGGATGGATGACGAACTGCCTTGGACAATCTGAGCGCGTGCGGCGCATTGCAACTTACTGATGACGTTATCTAAGTCTGGCCAATCTGCGAATCCTAAGAAATACAATTTCTCATCATCTCCAACAGCAATCATTTGGCCGATTGGAGTTTCAATTGTAGATTGAGTTAAAACGGATGGGGAACGAAGCATGACCTACCTGCCAAAAAAAGAAATTTGAGTCTTGATGGACTCGAACCAGGCGCCCTAATTGGTTGGTTTTTCACTCTTGTATTTACTAGCCGCTTTTTTATAGAGTAT
>JAGVLX010000063.1 GCA_020054065.1 Parachlamydiales bacterium
TCTTCCGATCTGATAAATCTATTACTTACTTAATAAATAGGAAAGAATTCACAAACCAATCGTGGTGGTCGACTAACCCTTTCTGACTAGCGGTCATGAGGACGAATCCCGACCCATTATAGACGAAGACGCGGGCTTTTATAATATACCCATCCGTGGTTTCGAGGACGATATCGGTGACGTTGATGCCGTTTACAGTGTTTTCATCAATAGAAAGGACGCTAGCGTTTTCTTTAATGGTGTCAATCACTTCGTTGGCCACTGCTTGCGGGTCTTCGCCATCATTCCCAGCAAAAACGGTATAGAATTGATCTTCTGAGACGATAGCGACATTAAAGTAAAGGCTGTCGGTTTCAAACAGAGTCACTTGCGTGTTATTAGGGATTTTAAAGTTAAATTTTTGAGTTTTGATTTTACCCTGAACTTGTCGCCATTGGCTAAAGTCATCTTGATTTGCTGGAGGAAGGTCTTGGAAGATATCTGGAATCACTTTCAGTTCACGGATCAGATTTTTGGTTTCAAAACGCGTATCTTCCGCGGCGCTCAAGAATGAAAGGCTCGTGATTAGCGCGAAACAAGCGGTAAATAACTTTAATTTCATAATTTCTCCATTAATAAAATCAAAATGAAAGTTTACTTAAATCATTAATATTATATGTGATTTTGTCATAATAAGCAATGTAAAACTTCCTTTGAGAATCTTCTTGTACAATTACTTGAGCATTTGTTACATTTTTTCATCAATCCTTATCAATGAGTACAAATGGCATTAAGTCTTGAACAGATAAAATCGAAATCGATCACCGTCGGAATCATTGGACTGGGTTATGTCGGGTATCCACTGGCCCTGGTTTTTGTGGAGGCTGGAGTCTCTGTGATTGGTTTCGATATCGACCAAACCAAAATTGACGCGATCAACGCCGGCAAAAATTATATTCGCCATATCAACCATGACCGTCTGCAGAAAGCGCAAAAAAGCGGCAAGCTCAAAGCGACGAAGGATTTTAGTCAAATTGCGAAATGTGATGCGATCATCATATGCGTGCCGACGCCATTAAGTAACCATCTGGAGCCTGATCTCCGTTATATTCTCAATACCTGTGAATCGATCGCTCCCCATATCCAGCCGCACACTCTCGTTTCCCTAGAAAGTACCACCTGGCCTGGAACGACTGATGAAGTAGTGATGCCGATCTTAGAACGCAGCGGCAAGGTAAAAGTCGGGCGGGATTTATACCTGGCGTTTAGTCCAGAGCGGGAAGATCCAGGTAATAAAAATTATGCCACGAAATCGATCCCCAAATTGATTGGTGGTACCGATCCAAAAAGTTTAGAGCTCGCTTTGGCGCTCTACCAATTGGCCATCGATAACGTCGTTCCCTTAAGCAGTACAAAAGTCGCCGAGATGGCAAAACTGTTCGAGAATATTTTCCGCAGCGTGAATATTGCGTTGGTAAATGAGCTGAAGATCATCCTCGAGCCCATGGGAATCGATGTTTGGGAAGTGATCCACGCAGCCGGAACCAAGCCATTCGGTTTTATGCCGTTTTGGCCCGGTCCAGGCTTGGGGGGGCATTGCATCCCCATCGATCCGTTCTATTTAACTTGGAAAGCGAAACAATTCGGTGTCCATACTCGGTTTATCGAGCTCGCGGGGGAAATTAATCGCTCCATGCCGCATTATGTCGTCAGCAAAATCCAAGACTGCTTAAACGAATATGGGAAACCGTTGAAAGGAGCGGCAATTTTGATCTTAGGGCTAGCTTACAAATCGGATGTGGATGACATGCGGGAGAGCCCCAGCTTAGAATTGATCAAACTGTTGGAAGGAAAAGGGGCGAGGGTCGACTATCATGATGATTTCATTCCGGAGATCGGACCTACCCGCGAATATCAGCACTTAGCCGGACGTACATCGAAACCGATATCGGAAAAATATGATTGTTTTGTGCTGGCAACCAAACACCATTATTTCAAGGCAGATGAAATTTTAGCCAAAGGCGTCCCGGTTGTGGACACCCGAAACTTCTTGCCTAAACAACCTAATGTTTTTAGAGCCTAATAGAGGATTTATGGAATTTATTGACCTGAATAAGCAGTACCATTTGTACAAAAATGAGATTAACAGCCGCATCCAAAACGTTTTGGATAAGGGCCAATATATCATGGGCGAAGATATCAAAATCCTCGAAACCACCCTCGCGAAATTTGTGGGTGTTAAACATTGCATCACAGCATCCAGCGGAACTGACACCTTGATGATGGCGTTGATGGCGCTGGGAATTGGACCTGGCGATGAAGTGATCACTGTCTCCTTTACCTGGATTTCGACGGTGGAAGTGATCGCCCTTGTCGGAGCGACTCCGGTTCTCGTCGATATCGAGCCGGATACTTACAACATTGACCTCAATTTGCTGGAAAAAGCGATTACGCCGCGCACCAAAGCGATCATGCCAGTGTGCTTGTTCGGGCAAATGCCGGACTTCGATCGCATCAATGCCATCGCGAAAAAACATAACATTCCAGTGATCGAAGATGCCGCTCAAAGTTTTGGCGCAACCCAAAAAGGGCGTCAAAGCTGTAGTGTCAGCACAATCGGCTCGACTAGCTTCTATCCGGCCAAACCGTTCGGCTGCTACGGCGACGGCGGCGCCTTGTTTACGAACGACGATGCCTTGGCCTCCAAAATGCGCGCCATCCGCACGCACGGGGGGGAAGTCCGTCACCAGCATGATTACGTGGGGATCAACGGCCGCTTTGATACGATCCAGGCGGCAGTCCTCTTGGCAAAATGGCCTCATTTTGCGGGAGAAGTCCGTGAGCGTCAACGCATTGGAGAGCGCTATTCCCGCCTCTTGCAAGATTATTGCACGGTCCCTAAGATTGCCAATGGAAACACCTCTACTTATGCCCAGTACACTATCCGGGTGCCAGCCCGCGATGCCGTCCAAGCCGAATTGAAGGCACGCAGCATCCCAACCGCGATCTACTATCCAAAATGTGTACATGAGCAGCCTGCCTTTGCTTACTTAGGGTATGGGAAAGGAAGCTTGCCGGTTTCGGAAAAAGCATCTAAAGAAGTGTTAAGCTTGCCGATGCACCCCTGGTTGACTGAGTCAGATCAAGATAAAGTGATCGCAGCGGTAAAAGAAGCTGTAACAGCCAAGGTTTAGACATGGAAAAAAAGTTTGCACGTAACTTAGCGTTGGTCGGTGTTGGCTATTGGGGAAAGAACCTCGCTCGCAATTTTTTTGCGTTAGGAGCCCTTCATACCATCTGCGAGTCCAATCAATTGTTATGGGAACATAACCTGACTTCATACCCAGGTGTGAAGTTGGTCAAAAGCTTGGCCGAAGCGCTGAGCAATCCCGAAATCAAACTGGTCGCGATTGCTGCGCCGGCTTTTGTCCATTACGAGTTAGCAAAACAAGCGTTGCTGGCCGGCAAAGATGTGTATGTAGAAAAGCCTCTTTGTTTAGACAGCGGCCAGGCAGAAGAGCTGGTCGCGTTAGCGGAGTCGAAAGGGCTGATCCTGATGGTTGGGCATCTTTTGCAATACCACCCTTGCGTCCGCCATCTGCAGGAATTGATCGGTCGTGGTGAATTGGGAAAACTGCAGTATATCGTTTCCAACCGCCTTAATTTGGGCAGCTACCGGACGGAAGAAAATGCACTCTGGAATTTTGCCCCGCATGACGTATCGGTCATTTTGTCCCTGTGCGGTCACCAGTTGCCGCATAAAGTTCGCTGCGTCGGTGCCTCCTACCTTTCAGAAGGAGTGGCTGATACCAGCATGACGTTGCTGAACTTCGACGGCGATGTGCGTGCGCACATTTTTGTCAGCTGGCTCAATCCATTCAAAGAACAAAAATTAAGCGTTGTCGGTTCATCCGGAATGGCTGTCTTCGATGACACCAAACCATGGGGTGAAAAGTTATTGATCTACCGCAATCATGTGACGTGGACCCATGGAAAAATTCCCGTTGCACCCGCTAAGGTCACTCCCGAAAAAGCAGACCCCGCTCAGCAAGAACCGCTCAAAGAGGAGTGCATCCATTTCCTCACGTGTTGCGAACAACGAATCAATCCGTTGACGGATGGCCATGAGGGGTTGCGTGTATTAAAAGTGTTGCAGGCGGCCCAAGCGAGCCTAGACCTAGATGGCGAAGCGCTCAACCCCGTCGAGCAGCACCACATGAGCCTGAGCAAGAAAAGTTATCACGTGCACCCAACGGCCATTGTGGATGCTGGTGCTGAAATCGGTCAGAATGTCCAAGTTTGGCATTACAGCCATATTTCTGGCGAGGTCAAGATAGGAGCGAATTGTAAAATCGGACAAAATGTCTACATCGCGCCTAAAGTGGCGTTGGGACAAAACGTCAAAGTGCAAAACAATGTCTCCCTGTACTCGGGAGTCGTTTGCGAAGATGATGTGTTCCTAGGGCCAAGCATGGTGTTCACTAATATCTTAAATCCCCGTTCTGAAATTGTCAGACGCAACCAATATGTGCCGACTTATGTTCGGAAAGGGGCGACGGTTGGAGCCAACGCGACCATTATCTGCGGGGTGGAACTAGGGGCCTACTGCTTTATCGGCGCGGGCGCGGTTGTGACCAAGTCGGTGAAACCGTTTGCTTTGATTGTCGGAAATCCTGGCAAGCAAGTGGGATGGATGAGCCGGTTTGGAGAACGGCTTGAGTTGCCATTAAGTGCTGATAATAAGGAACTTAGTGCAAAATGCCCATCAACGGGCGAAATCTACATCTTGCGTGGGGATACGCTGTCTTTAATGACACCAGATCAGCCGTTTACGACTTCCAAGCTGGCCCGTGAGACCTCTTTAGCAAGTGGTTGATTGTCAAAATTCGTTTTTATCGATATGGTTGGCTTAAATCATAGCAAGGAGAATTAACCACAGAGACACAGAAGCACAGAGATGATTATTTAGAGGTAAAATTTATTGGATAAACGCTATTAATGAATAAAATAACAATGATGACCAGGATAACTAAAAAAAGATAAAGCACTATGCTAGTATCATCAAAGTCTTTTCAAAGTCGTAAAAATTTTTGTATCTATCTTGGTTATCCTGGTCATCCTTGTTTCTATCTCTGTGCCTCTGTGTCTCTGTGGTTAATATTGCCTCTGCATAAATTATGGGTGGTCGAATGAGCAAATCAGCACAGTTTTGCTCAGTCATCATTAAAACGCATAATAGTGAGCGCTATCTCGCGAAAGCAGTGGCCTCGCTGAAAAGTCAAACCCGTCTGCCTGATCAAATTATTATTGTCGACAGTGCGTCAAAACATCCTGAATACCTCAAACCGTTTCAGCAAGATCCGCGGATCAAAGTCATTGTTGAACGGGCGGATATCGGATTTTGCCGGGGAAATAATTTGGGAGTCGATTATGCAATCAAGCAAAGCGATTTTATTCTTTTCCTGAATCCAGATGCATTTTTGACTCCGACCTTTATCGAACAAGCGTTGCGCGTAATGAATGAGTCTGCCAATCAAGATGTCGCGATATTGACAGGGGCGTTATTGGGATATGATATCGAGGCAGATCAGCCGACGGGACGCTTCGACTCAACAGGTGTGTTTCGCAAATGGTATGGGCAGTGGTACGATCGATATCAAGGCTTAGCCACTTCGCAGATTCATTTACAGAGCACCGAAGAGGTGCCAGCGATCTGCGGCGCGCTTATGTTCTGCCGCACGCAAGCCTTAAAGAAGGTGCTGCTGCGTGATCGTGAAGTGTTCGATAACACGTTCTATATGTATAAAGAAGATATTGATCTTTCGCTTCGTCTTAAAAAAGCTGGCTGGCGCTTGTTGTTTGATCCGCGCTTGGCAGCCTACCATTGCCGCGGCTGGAACGCCGACCGTGCTAAGATGCCGCGTCAATACCGCCTCTATTCGGCCAAGAATGAGTTGCGTATCCACATGCGCTATCCCTCGCCATGTGTGGTGTATTCTTTGGCAAAATATCTTTCCGTCAGATTCTTGAATCTATAAAGATATTCATGATCACGACATCTTGAGTCCCTGAGATCACAGAGCCTATGAGAGAAGAATTATCGTCCCCATTTTATCTCAGCGATCTCACTGACTCAGCGGGTGTGTTGTAACAAAGCTATTTAATTTATTGGAACACTTCACCTAAAGAATAAATCTCTTTTAGATCAAGTACAAAAGGGGCGTGATGATGTGCGGTGTGCGCATGAAACAAAAACCCACCGACAAGTACTTCACAATTAACATTTTTTTTACAAAAGTCTTCCATATTCTCTTCAAGCCCTAATTGAACCTCATGCCAGTTAGTTGTTTTCATAATTTCTTTAAGGGAAAGAGCGTAACCCCATACAGGAGTTGTACAAGCTATCTGAAAGGATGGAACATCCAGCTGTAATACCCAGTAGCAAATTGAATTCTCTTCCTCTTCAAATAATACATTTAGTTTCAATGTGCCTTTCAATGTCACGTAGATCTCAGGAATTCCATCTGGCAATTCGAGGAGATCATCGCTTAGTTGATCCATATCTATTCCATAATCATAGGGTTTTATGGTTTCGGAGGGGACTTTTGAAGGGATAAACAAGACAGTAAAAAACAAATAAATGTAAATAAATTTATTAAAGTAGTTCTTCATTGTATTATACAATAACTTCAAATGGTTTTGCTTTATATTCAGGACGAAGAAAAATTCCCCCATTCTTCATATGGACTATCACAGCATGTAGACGACCATCTTTTGCTAAGAGGATTGCTTTTTCTTTTGAAATCCACACCTGTTTTCCATTTTGACGAACAAGATATTCGGTTATAGTTCCTCTTGTTTTATGCACTCCATGAATGTACATCTTTTCAATAAAATCTTCCTCTCCAACCTCCCTACTTTTCGACGTGTTCAATAGCCTTCCAAAATAATTCGAATTCACGATCATCTAAAGATTTAATTGTGCGTTCGGGATCGAATCCTGTTATTGCAACAATTTCATCTATACAACAATTTCATCTATATATTTTGGATTGGTAGAATCATATCTATTCATAGCAGCACGCAGCGTTAAATGGATATATTTAGATCCTCTTAACATAACTACAAGAGCTTCATGACCAGTTTCATAGTCAGGATAAACTGCATATTCATTATTTTTGTCACCTGCTGAGCCTATGGCACGCCTATCTTTACCCATGCTATAGGAACCTTTTTTTAGATTCCCAGGATTATTACATCTCCAGGCTCTCTTTCCTCGACTTCGAATGGTCATATTTCCTTCTTCATCGAAATATTGAACTGTAAACATACCTGGGGGATCTCCAATTAATGGCGGACCTGCTTTTGCTTTTATAAAAACCATAACTACTCTCTGATTCAATTTGTTTAAGATAATCTATTTTTGAAAAAGTTGAAGATAAGAACGATACTCATACGTTCTTGCGTAAGTTTGGTGGGGATTCCTTTGAACTAAAATCCCCAGATCTACTAAACGATTAATAACTTTTTGTGCACCTAATCTGGTAAAACCGGTCCAGTCCTGTATTTTTGCTACATCCACAATAGGTTGCGCATATAACTTCCGAACGATTTCCACAGCAGATGCAGCCGCAATTTTTCCCAGTTTATGAACCTTGCACATATCTTGTTCTCTTATCGAATTGATTTTGCGTGCGACTTCAATCGAAGAGTTGGCTGTTTCGATGACGCCCTCTAAAAAAAAATCAATCCATGGTTCAATTTTAGAATTTTCTGCATGGTAACCCTCAAGGCAGTCGTAGTAAAGTTGTTGATGTCTTTTAAAAAAATCAGAGAGATAAAGAAGCGGGGACTCTATTAATTTATCTTTCCATAATAGAAACGTAATTAACAAACGGCCTGTTCTTCCGTTTCCATCCACAAAGGGATGTATTGTTTCAAACTGGGCGTGAATTAACGCAGATTTGATCAATGGTGGATATGTTTCATCTCTTGAATGAATGAACTTTTCAAGATCACCTAACGCTTGCTGCAGTTCATGCGGGGGAGGTGGAACGAAGCGAGCATTGTTTGGAGAGGTGCCGCCGACCCAATTTTGAGTGTATCTGATTTGACCCGGAAAAGGATTATGTGTAGCTCTGGCACCTTTCATTAATTCTTGATGAATTTCACAGATAAAACGAACCGATAGGGGTAATTCTTCAGATCTCTTTAATCCATAGTTCAACGCTCTAACATAATGCATGATATCTTCAACATCTATAGGTAATTTTGAATGAGAAGCTACCTCAGCCTCAATTGCATCGATCATTGTCGCTTGGGTGCCTTCGATTTGGCTTGATGATGCTGCTTCTTTTTTAACAAACATCATTAGAAAAAAATCTTTGTCAGGAAGAAGTTGGGTTAGTCCATCTAGTTTCCCCAGGAGCCTCATCGCTTCAGAATGTTTATTTAGCGTTTTCGGAGATAATTCAATAGAGGGTTTAGGAGGAAAAGGCTGGAGTATGAGTGCTTTATAACCAGTAGACTGAAGTTGGTAAAAGCCGATTTTAATTTGATTTCTCATCCGTGATGACGCTTCTTTGGTTTCGTTTTAGAGCTAAAAGTAAATAAAAATCGAGGTTTTGTTTACATTCCATGGTTAATGGCTTCAAAAAACCGACTTTTCGTTTACATCTATCACCAAATGTATACAAAAACTTCATTTTTGTATACATCATAAATTCAAAAAAATATTATTATTCTCCCCAAGGGCAAGGCATCTTTGTCCCATTTAGAAATAAATTAATGAGGAGAACACTATGGATAGACTTTCAGGAACAGGAGGAATGGTAGCTTCTTTTCGCGGAGGCCACCTTAATGAGGATTTTACACAGCCTATGTTTAGGAAATCTGCAGGGGCGGTATTCAAAGCGACGGTTTCTGCACCTTTACCTGCGGCTTTCGATACGCGGTTGCCTGAGTTTTTTCCTGTAAGGGATCAAGGAAACCAGGGCTCTTGTGTGGCATTCGCTTCCATGAAAATTACTCAAAATGAAGAGCATTATGATACATCCAATTTGCGTGAACCTTTATCTCCGCAATACATCTACAATCAACGTTCTCCTGCAGATAGGGAAGGAATGTACTTTTCCAATTTACTTAAGATATTGCGTGAAAGTGGCGTGGTACGTGAAAGTCAATTCCCTTATGGCAAAAAGGGTGGCAAGGAAACGATCCCGACTAAGCTGCTAGAAGAAGGAAAAAAATATCCGACTAAAGAATATGCCTACATTAGCGATTTAACTGAAATGAAGGCAGCCATGTATAAAAATCGTGCGGGCGTCATGATAGCTGTGCCGATTTGGAATTATGGGAATCGATTTTGGAAGGCAAGTTCAGGAGATGAATATCGAGATAGCCACGTCGTGCCTATCGTTGCGTGGGATGACAACCGAAAGGTCGTGATTATCGAAAATTCATGGGGAAAAGGGTGGGGAAATGACGGTTTTACAGAAATGTCGTATGACGATATTAATCGAAGAGTTTATACGGCATGCCTAAGTCTTATTGATGAAAAAGGATCTCCTCCCTTTCCTGAGCCCGAACCTGAAACAAAAAAATGTTGCGACGGATGTAATGTCGTTTAAATAAAAGTCGTTTTTATCTTGCGCGCAGCGCGAGGGCGCTGCGCGCAGGATTCGCTTAATGAAATCTCTTTCGCGTTGAATCTGTCGCTCTATGGGACTCTTTTTATGTATATTAACGCGCAGGGCAAAGGAGGACCAGACATTAATTTGTATTCTGATCAAACGCTTTTGATAGCTGCAGCATTTTATCAGCTAAAGCTTTTCGGGAGTATTTCTGCAGCGATGATCGGTAGGAGATTTTCTCTTGGGCTGGCTGGCGGTCGATCTGTTCTAATAAATAAGCTTTGATCTTGTCGACATCATTTCCGAAGGCATGCTTGATGACGAGGTCGTCCAAGATATGAATAGAGCCTTTTTCTGCGGTGCCACCGACCGCAATCACCGGGTTTTCAGAATAGAAATATTCGAAGATTTTTCCAGAAATAATACCGTTTTTTTCCACATCTCCCCAAGGCAAAAATAACAGGGCATCAGCATCTCGCTGCATCCTTAGGGCGTCTTCTCGCTTAACGAGAGGTATGAGGCTGACACAGTGATCCAAGTCCAATTCATGCACTTGTTTTGGCAAATCCGCTCCATTCACTCCACAGAAGAGGACTTCAACATGGCGTGCGCGCTCGCCAAGGGCTTTTAGCGCTTGCAGCAAGGGCAGGGGATTGTTGCGTCCATCATAAATTGTACCCGTATGAACAATCCTAAAGGTGCCGTCGTCAGGGAAAATTGGGGTGGGATCCAAGCGTTTAAAATCTTCAAAGTCGATTCCATTTTCAATCGTGTGGGTCTTTTGATCTCCATGCCGTTTGCCTAACTCAGTGCGTAATTGGGGACTGACTGTGGTGATGACATCCGCTTCACGCATCAGTTTTTTCTCTAAGCGCTTTTCAATGAGACGAAAAGGAAAAATCCCCGGGAATAGTTTATTATCGCTCCACGGATCCCGAAAATCGGCAATCCACCGTGCCGCTGCTTGGCTCTTCTTGAGTTCATATGCGATTAAATGGGTGGTGTACGGTCCTGAGGTGCTCACCACAAGATCCCATGGTTGTTCCTGAGATATTTCCTTTAGGGCTGGTTTGATCCAAAAATGGGTTTTATCCGGCATGCGGCAGGCGTTAAAGAACCCTTTTCGTTTTTTGTAGGCGATCGCCCACTCCACTATTTTGCTTTTTAGCTTTTGAATAAAACTGGTTTTGCTTTTTTTACTGTCCGAGGGGCTTGCGTGTCTTAGGGAATCTTTGACCGATCCAAACCAACGGTCCCATTTTGAAGGGACGTGGAGGATTCTGAAGGATTGATTCGGCAACGTTAAGGAAGAAGAGAGCGTTTGGTCGTTCGGAACCGTGAGAACGGTCACATCACACCCATTTTCTGCCCATTGTTTTGCCCAGGAATACGGACGCAAAGAGGCGATAGAATTTATTGGAGGAAAGAAAACAGTGACAATGAGAATGCGCATGGAGGTGTTAACTATTTTTGATTAAGGGCTTAGCAGGATTTCCACAAACAGTTGTTTGCGGGGAAATATCTTTGGTCACCACAGCCCCAATCCCAACAAATGCCTTTTGCCCCACAGAAACCTTATTAATGACGGTTGCGTTGGGGGCTATCCAGCATTCAGGTTCTAAGGTGACACTGCCCGATAAGGTGACGGAAGCTGTCACCATTGTATTTTTTTTGAGATGACAATTGTGAGCGATGTGGCAGTGGTCGTCAATTTTGACACCATCTTCTATTATTGTATGGGAAAGGGCACCCCGGCAGATGGTTGTTAACGAGCCTACTTCTACGTGATCTCCAATTACCACCGATCCCAAATGGGGCATGCGGATGGGAAGCCCTGTTTCATCCCGTTCAAAACCAAATCCTTCTTCTCCAATGACTGTGCCCGATTTGATCACGCAGTGCTTGCCGATCTTGACCCCGCGCTTAATCACGATGTGGTGGTATAGCTTAGTGCCTTCTCCAATTTCCACTCCAGACTCGATCACGACATTTTGGCCTATCGTCACACTGGGGTGGATCTTAGGCGGTGATTCATCTGTTTGAAAACCGATCTCTTGTTCTAGCAAGTTTAACGCACGGATAAAATCGAGTCGCGGATTTGGGGAACTTACGTGTAAAGAATTAGGGCACTGCATCTCTACCGGACCGATGATGGCCAAGTTGCTTAATGCGCATTCTTGATTTTTAGTAAATGCCAGGCAATGGGGTTCGGCCTGCTGCAGAGAGGTGATCCCTCGAATCTCAAACGCAGTGCCTTTGACGAGCAAGTTGAGTGATCGCTGCAGCCAGTTTGTGGAAATTGTTCTTTTTAATTGAATTACCATGCCCTACCTCTAAAAGCGCATTCGTTTAATTTCAAATGCTTCTGCAAATTCGGATTTGATTTTGGCGCCCCTAACTTTAGCTAAGCTTTCGACGAAAGACCAACTAAAATACTGTCTCTTTAATTCCAGTTGCGACGTATAAAATTGCAGGGCTTCCCATTTCTTTTCGATATGGGGGCGGTCTAATTTGACAATAGCTTGTGAAGAAAAAGTAATCGTATTCCAAGGAAGCTCATAACCCCAAATAGATGCTTCTTTGAACGCTCTCAATCCCTCATTGAATAAGATCTGATGGTCTTGATGGAGATCATGTTCAGAAGGAATGAACACCAGATCGGGCTCAATCGTTTTACGCAGTGTGATTAAATTATCCAAAATGGCTTGCCGGTGATCATTAAAAATGCGCACAGGATAGTCGAAAAAATGCACCTGGCTGGGCGGTATATTTAAACATTTCATGGAGCTCGCATACTCTTCGAACAGTCGGTTAGGTTTCGATCCGGGCGGCAAGGAAAGGGCGGCTCCGGAAAAGGCGGCGACATGGACCTCTTTGCCTTCCTCTATCAGCCTGGCAATGGTACCTCCACACCCAAGCTCGGCGTCATCGGTATGGGGGGCTAAGATAAGAACTTTATTATGGGGAAAGGGAATTTTCATCATCAAAAAAATTTTTAGATTGTTTAAAAACTATAACAGCGTGTTCCAAATTATTCAACTATTCATTAGGGCGGGGTAGGATAAAAGAGGTCTATTGAAATTATGTTAAAAACCCCTTACGCTAGGTGTCATGAATTTATTTGACCGCCGTTCTACCGCCTTATTGCTGCTTGTGGCACTGCCTTTATTTTTTCTCCCTAAAGTGAACCTTATCGGCTTTGCGAATGAAACCGCTGGGATTCGGTTAGATGACCTTGTTCTCGCCGGTCTGGCCTTTGTGATCGGCTTTGCCCATCTTTCCCTGAGAAAACAATTGTTACCCATTGAGCGCTGGCTCTTGGGAGTCGTAGGGGTCTGCTTTGCATCGTTTCTTTTAAACAAAGCTTTTGTGTCGCTCGACATGATGCCTTTTGAAGCGAAGATCTTCTATTGTTTGCGGATGTTTGAATACTTTCTCTTCTTTTATGTCGGACTGTTCCTATGGCAAATGCTTGGGTTGAACTTTGTCATGCTTAGTTTTCTATGGGTCAATGTGGTCGTCATGACGCTGCAGAAACTGGGTATTATGGGGGAGTTTAATGCTTACGGCTATCAAGCGGATGCCGCATGGCGTTTGTCAGGTCTTGCCTCATTTCCCAATGAAATGGCAGCCTGCTTGAATCTCGTCTATTGCTATCTGACATTTAGAGATCCTGAACCCTCGCGGTTTTTCTCCACTTTGCCGCTTTTCTTAAGACGCTTTTGGGAATCCTTCGGATTTTTGATTTGCTTCTTATTCTTTGCGTTTTTGATTTTATTGACGGGTTCACGCATTTCGTTGATTGCTTTGGGAGTAACCTTTTTATGGAAATTCTGGAACGCCTTTAAAGCCCATCCGCGCAGGCTAGCCATCCCTATTCTAGCGTTTTTGCCGGTCGCCATTGTGACCGTGATCGAAACGATCACCAATACCGATTCGTTGTTTTATCGGAGTGCCCAGCTATTTTCGTGGGACAATATCGAGCAAATTGCGGTGGTATGGAACTACATTGACCCGAATGATATGCAGTGGGAGGAGCTGTCCATGGTGGGTACCATCGACAAAAGCTGGTGGATGCGTTTGCATAAGTGGTGCCATGCGATCAAGCTGTTTGCCAACCATCCAGAAAGCTGGCTGTTTGGAGTCGGACCAGGGTTAACATCCGCAGGCTTGGATGGAGGGCTGCTTCGTATTTTTATTGAGCATGGATTTGTGGGTACCTACGTGTTCTATCGTTTTTTTAAGGAGATTTATAAGCAAAGTGAAATGATGAAGTGGATGATTATTGCCTTCGTCATTAACAATATGTTCATCGATATTTATCTGGCCTACAAGCCCATGAGTCTACTCTTTCTCGCTTCCGGTTATGTCTACGCCCAAAAACAAGTCAACACAGAACCTAAGCTTGTTCTTGTATAATCAATCAAAACAAGATGGGCAGGATATCAAAAAAATAACAAAGATGACCAGGATAACCAGGATAGATGAAAGATAAAGATCCAGGTTATGATTTGAAATCAGTCATGGCTTAATCTGACATATCTAATTTCTTATCCTGCTGATCTTGTTATTAAATGATTGGAAATAAAAAAGGGCGAGGTCTCGACGACCTCGCCCCTGTCATGAAATTGAAATAACGGCTGGTTTAGAAGTAATACCCTAAAGCGACACCGAACGATTCAATCTTCTCAGAGATTCTGATTGTCCCGCCGCCGAAACCTGCTGGGATGTTCCCATTGGTTTGGAGGTGGTGTCTAAAGCCATGAGCGTAGAAGCCGGAGACTTCAGAGCATTCTGAGATCGCGTAGGTAGCACCCACAGTTAAGAAGTGCTCAACGCAATCTTGGGTCAGCAGGTTAACCACTTCTTGCTTTTTGCCGATCGGGCTTGGAGCATAGCGCCAGCCAGCTCTCAAGGTTAAAGCATCACTGGCTTGGTACTCAAGACCAAGTCTGTATGTTGTTTGGTTTTTAAAGCCAAAACCAATCCCGTTTACTGCGCCTAAAGAGTTTTGTCCAAAGTTAGCGGGGTTAATGCCGCCTGGCAATGGGTTAGATAGCGCGCGGGAGTCTTTATAGAAGATCTCTCTAACATCGAATGCCAGTGTCCAGCAGTTCCAGGGGATTGCGATCCCTCCAGATAACACGGCGGGCGCATCAAGTGTTCCACGGTTTGCGACAAAACCTTGGTATTTTTTGAGTTTGTCAAAGTAGATCTTTGGTCTATAAGCAACTCCAATGCGGATCCAATCACGGAACACCCCTTGGTAACCAATACCCACGTTTCCACCCCAAGCATAATCATAGTGATTGTTGGTCACGCTGCCGACAGCGACAGTACGGGTTGCGATATCAAAGTTTTGAATACCAGTAACTTTTAGTCTGTGGAGTCCTACGTTCACTTCAAAACCTAAAGCGTGGACGTTCCCCCAGCAGTCATTAAACTTATAAGTGACAACCGGACTAAACACTTCTTCAATAAACTCTAACCCCAATGGGCTGGTACCTAGCAGAACGAACCGATCTTGGTATTTGGTTTTACGGTAGAAGTTGTTGTAAGCAACGAAACCAATCGTCCAGTTGCATCCGATTTGTTTGTTGATTCCAAAAGAAGGGTTAACAATCCAGTGGTCAAGGCCTTGCAGCGCATTACCGCCATTATTCACTGCAGCTCCAAGTGGACTGCCAGTGGCCGCATATTTTGAATCGACATAAATTGGAGATGTCTCAATGTCAATCCGATCGCACACATAAGCCATCCCAGCGGGGTTGAAGGCAGCGGTCAAGGAGTCTTGAGGAAGAGCGACGCCTGCCTGACCCATCCCTGTGGTCTTAACGCTAGCTAAAAGAGCTTCAGCTTGTTGTGAGGGACACAGCAACCCGGTACAGATCGCCAGCAATCCCAAAACAGTTTTAAACTGCCATTGCATAGTTATTTCTCCTTTTAAAAATCGTCAATTTATACATTTCAACAAAACAAATTTCACTATGTATAAAGAATGAATTTTTGACTAGGGTAATAAGAAATTTTTAAGCGAAGAGAGCTTTAATTATATAAAAAATGCTGACTGACATGATCGCGCCAGCTGGAATTGTGACGATCCAAGAAATTAAGATATCACGCATAGTATCAAGGTTTAACGCTTCAATTCCTCGTGCAAATCCGACCCCTAAAACTCCGCCTACTAACGTATGGGTCGTAGAAATGGGCATGCCGAGCCTGGACGCAACTAAAATCGTTAAAGCGGTGCCAAATTCCGCCGCAAACCCCCGTGTAGGAGTCAGTTCGGTAATTTTTTTTCCGACTGTTTCAATGACACGCCATCCCCAAGTCGCTAAGCCTGCGACAATTCCAATTCCCCCAAGCGCAAGCGCCCAGGTGGGAACATAACCACCGACCGCAAAATGACCGGTCATGACGACGGAAGCTGCTGCGGATAAAGGCCCAATTGCATTAGCCACATCGTTGGATCCATGGGCAAACGCCATCAAGCACGCTGTCAAGATTTGTAAATAGCCGAAAATTTTTTCGATCGACCGGTACTCCTCATGGCTTTTTACTCCTTCGGCGACTTTACGCATGTTTTGGGAAACCGATTCAATCTCTTCTAGGACTAAGGATAAGTGATATTGTATTTCTCCCTTAGAGGCGTTTTGCACTTTGAAAAGCGCTTTTTTGGCTTTATCCAACTCCCCAATCATCTCTGGATTCATTGGCAAGGTTGGAATTTTATTTTGCGGGATGCTGGAGGTGTATAAGAAAAGGTAGGCGCAGGCAGCGCCGAGGATGCCCACGAATGAACTAGCCAGCAGGTCTTGCCACCACAATAGGTGGAAGTTGATGTTTTCAAGTGCTTCAGAGATAAGGGCTAATGACAAAGTCGTCAACACCCCGAAGGTGAGAAACGGCGCAATTTTCTTAGCGGCTTCTAGGGGATGCGGAGAATAGAAGATCTGATTGCGCAAGATAATAAAGAGCAAGAACGACAAGATGCCTCCGCAGAGCGGAGATAATAGCCAGCTTGAGGCAATAAAGATCACATTATCCCAGTGAATCGCGTCAACCCCGCCGATGATGGCGCCGAATCCGACAATGGCACCCACAATCGAGTGGGTCGTTGACACGGGCAGTCCGAAGTAGGTGGCAAATTGCAGCCAGGCTCCTGCGCCGATCAAGGAAGCCAGCATCCCATAAACAAACGTGAGGGGATCGGCACTGAAAAATTCAGTTTTAACAATCCCTTCCTGAAGGGTCTTAGACACATGAGATCCAAAGAAATAGGCGCCGCAAAATTCAAGGATGGCTGCGACTAGGACAGCTTGTTTTAGGGTGAGCGAGCCAGATCCGACTGAAGTCCCCATGGCATTGGCAACGTCATTAGCCCCAATATTCCAGGCCATGTAGATCCCGCTGGCAAAGATGAGGAGCAGTAAAAGGTGTTCAATTGCCATTGTTTTCAGCCATTATTTCAAGTCTAGATTCATACGGATGCGGTAGGCGAGTTTTTCTGATAAATTAGAGATCGCCGCCACGGCTTCAAAGATTTTTTGCCATAGGTGGAAGGTGCCATAGCTCATTTCAGTCTCGTTTTGGAACACTTTCCGTAATAACGTGCGCTGGATGATATCCACTTCATGCTCTTTGAAGGCGACCTCGTCGATCATGTGGCGGACTTTTTCCGCTTCAAGGCCCCCAAAAGAGGATTCAAGCAAGTCATAAAGCTCTTTAATGATTTTACGGGCACCGTTAAAACACTCGATATTTTTCAGGAGGAACTGATGGAACTCCTCTTTTAAAAAAGAGGGCATTTCCAATTTTTTTAAGGTCAGCAGCACCGCGACATCCTCGACTTTATCGGCGATATTGTCTTGAATCGCTAAGATTTCAAGCAGTGCTTCCCGGTCGATCGCCAGGTAGAGGCTTTTGGGGAGATGATTGCGGATATCGTTTTTGGTTAGGTCTGCAGCATGTTCGAGTTCAGAAATTTCTTTGGCGATCTGCTCAAGCCGCACATAATCCTTATGTTCAACAGCTGCGAAGAGCTCCTTCGTCTTTTCCACGCATTCGGACACTTTTTCCATATGGGATTGCAGGGGAGCAAAGGGAGAACGCCCAAAAAGCTTGAGGATGGTCATCATAATCTTATCACACTCTTTGTTGATTCATAAAATAAGGCCGATTATCTTCTTTTAAACTTATTTTCACAAGGGAACTCATGGTATGGCATTTGATGGGGTTGTAAGCGGAAATTTGTGGAATCTGATGCTGGTGCCGGAAGATTCCCGCGCGGAAAAAGAACTCGTTCCGGGCCTTTGGAGCGACCGCCTGTATGCGGGCGGAACGACTTATTATTTATTACTATTCACCTATGCTTTGGTAGAAAAATATCATCCTGGATTACGCGCTAAGCGTTACCGACATGTGCATCAAAAAACGTTGGATGCCATCAAAGGACTGGACGAACGGACCAGGAATGCCGTTCGGGTGTATGAACAGGTTCAAAAAATGGTGTGGGATGAGCAACGAATCTCTTCAGAGACGTGGAAACAGATGCGCCAAGCGACAGCCGATTTGATCGAATGGAAAAGATGGATTTATCCCTTGTACAAATTCCGTCAAAGGATAAAACACATCAAACGGCCTCCAAGCCCTCTTCTTCATCCCGATCAAGAGATCTTATCCAGCTCATCACTTTATGAAGATGCGAAGGGGTTGGTTCGGGTCATCCGTTATGAAGAAATGATGGGGAAGCCGCTGCCCCTAAAGCAAGTGCGGAAGATCATTGAAGGGAACAGTGGTGAAGATGACAAGCCTAAGCTCATGCGTTGGATTCAAAAATTGAATCAGTTACATGCAGAGGGAAAGCGGATTCAACCCGTTTTTCATGCTGCCCTTATTGCGGTTTTAAGGGTGGCTTATGCGGACTACGGAACCGCTATCGCGCATCGAAAAACATTTAATCATCTGGGATTGTTGGAATTTCAACTCGCTCAATGGGGCTGCAGCCTCTTCGATTCAGTGGATGCGAAGCAGCGCAAACGTTCCTTACTGCAAACCTTTCAAGGGCACTGCGTCTATTCTGCTTATGATGAAAGTGCAGTGTGTGAGATTGCCTTGGGAGAAAAGTTATCCAGCGCTAAAACGGAGGAAAGGATCTACCGGCATGAGGGTGTGCAAGATGAGCTGGTGTGGCTGGCGATGAACACCTCTGAGTTAGGTGTTAAATGGTTTAAGCAAACTTTATGTGGCGCCAAGGCAATCAACCCTGTTCACGTCAATGGCATCGATGTGCATGGCCGATTTGCGTTAATCAATAGCCGTGGGTTAAGGCTATGCCGCTATCATTGGATATCCGTTGGGCTTCCCTTGACAGGCGATGATTTGGCGGTCGCAAACATGCTTGTTCACATGCTTAAAACGATGATTGCTGAAAAGTACACACCCAAAAATTTATCCTCGGAACTGCTGGTCATCGAAGATTTTAAAACATTGCGCGCGCTAGATTTTATGTTCAAAGACCCTTTTGACCGGGAAAAAATCGTGTCCTTTTTAAGGGAGTGCGGCCTTCCCGATTTCATCGAGCGTTTTATCCTCTCCGAAAGCAAATTGTAAAATTGACAAGAAATTATTTTCCGGCTATTCTGAAGTTGAACTTCAATATAGCCGGATTATGACCTATAAAAGAATTCTTAAAAAGGAATTGGAAAGCCAAGCCAAGGCATACCCCGTGGTGACTTTAACCGGACCCCGCCAATCGGGAAAAACCACCCTCGTTAAGCAGACTTTCCCGAAAAAAAAATATGTGAACCTCGAAGCGCCAGATATTCGGGAATTAGCGGAAACGGATCCTAGAGGATTTTTAAATAGCTATCCTGAAGGGGCTATTTTGGATGAGATACAAAGAGTTCCAAAACTCTTATCTTATATTCAAATTATTGTTGATGAAGCAGATTTGAAGGGAATGTTCATTCTGACGGGAAGTCATCAATTAGAACTCAACCAGGCCATCACGCAGTCATTAGCTGGACGTACTGCTTTGCTTACCCTTCTTCCGATGAGTATTGCTGAGTTATTAGAAGCTGGCTTTGATTTGACTTTGGATGAATATTTACTGAAAGGAGGCTATCCACGAATTTTTAAAGACCAGCTTGATCCTTTTAAAGCTTATCGGGATTACTATCAGACTTATTTGGAAAGAGATTTAAGACAATTAATTCAACTTAAAGATTTAAGTCAGTTCCAAAAATTTATTCGATTGTGTGCTGGAAGAATCGGACAACTTTTGAATCTAGAAAGTTTGAGTAATGAAGTGGGAGTGAGCTCGAACACCATTAA
>JAGVLX010000044.1 GCA_020054065.1 Parachlamydiales bacterium
AAGTGATAATTAAACTTTTAGTTAGATATTCTAGCAGCTGCAACGCAAAGAAGGCGACCAGGGGACTAAAGTCGAACATGCCGATAGGCGGGATAAAGCTGCGAAAAAAACTCAGGTAAGGGTCGGTATAGAAGGCCAGGAAACGAAACCAAGTTGAATCTTGAAAATCAGGGAACCAGCTCCCCAAAATCCGGATGAAAATCATGATCATGTAGACCAGGAAAAAGGTATCGACAATCCGTAATAATAAAGCTTCCACACTTAACCGAACTATTATTGAATAAAACCTGTTTAGTGTTGTATCATATTAATTTCTAAGGATAAAGTAAATAGAAATAAGTATAAGCATTAGCTGAGATGTTTGAACAATTTTTAGCAAACCATACGTTTGGTGTTCATCTTTCGCGCACACTCTTGCGGTGCGCTCACATTTCCTCCAACAAACACGAACCGCAAATTATTCAGCTCTCCCAATTCCCGGTTCAAGAGCAAGAGGAGCAAGGTGTAAAGCGGATTTACATGAGCGCCACCCATAAATTGCCCGCCGAAATCGAAAATTGGCATATCGCAACGGGACTCCTCGCCTCCGACGTGTTGATCCGCCCCCTGGAAGTGAAGCTGACCAAAGAAAAAGAGATCGCTTCAGTTCTGCCATTTCAAGCCGAACCCATTCTGCCGTTCCCGCCCGAAAATGGAATTTTGGATAGCATCATCCTTTCGCAAAAAGAGGGCAGCACCCAGCTAACGTTGCTGGCAGCCCGCAAAGATCGCTTACATAAGCTTCTGGAGCAATATCAAACACTAGGAATCGACCCCGAAACCGTTTCGTGCGTCCCCGTTGCTTTAGCTGCATTTGCCCAGCATTATGGCAACAAAGGGGATACCCGTGCTATTTTCGTTCTCCACATTGGCGAGCGAGAGAGCGTTGTCATTTTAGCGAAACAAGGCAAGCTGATCGGCGCCTATTCGTTCCCATTCGATGTATCACGCTTTGGCACCCCTGAAGGGCAAGATGCCTTACGAATGGAAGCCATGCGCTGCATCTACGCGCTGGCCAAGCAAAACCGCAACCAGGCGCTGACCGAAGTGCTTGTCACGGGAGTGTGGCCTAATTTAGCCCCCTTCTGCACAACCTTATCCGAAACCCTAAAGATTCCTGCAAACCCTCCACGTGCACCGTCAGGCACATCGATCCAGCAGATGCAAGAATACGCCGTACCCATCGGCTATGCGCTCAGCGTTCTGCCGAACGCGGCGCAGCAAGTGAATTTCCGGCAGCAAGATTTTGTCTACCCTAAGCCGTGGAAACGGATCAAACAACCCCTCATGCTCTTTGCAGGCGCTTGTTTACTCGCGGCGCTCATGCTGTTCTTTTTCACCAAAGCGTGGGTAGGGTATCAGGAAGACAACGTACGCACCGAGTTTGTGGAACTACTCAAAACCGTTGATAAGCCCTATCCCGAATTCGAGAAAGAGTTTTTGAAAAAAACCGCCGGCGAAACCGATCCGGATATAGCTGTACGGCCCATTAAAGAGCTCTCCCAAGATGAACTGGAAGCCCGCGTCAGTTACCTGGAAAACGAAATCCAAGCTACGCCCGATATCTTTCCCCTCCAACCCAATACGCCGCGCGTCAGCGACCTGCTCGCTTGGCTGGGAATCCATCCTCAAGTGGTTTCTAAGGGGGAAAAAAGCAGCAACGGCAAGCCCATCATCACGCTGGAAAATTTGACCTACTCAATGGTCAAACGGCCGCAGCAAGGCAAAAAGCAAGAAAAGTATCAAGTTAAAGTCGAGTTGGAATTTTCAGCGCCCACTCCTAAAGCTGCTCGCGAATTCCATGATGCGTTAATGGCCCCAAACGATTTTGTCGACCCGAAACAAGAGATTAAGTGGAACGCCGGCAAAGACCGCTACCGCACTTCTTTCTATTTGAAAGACCGCACCGCCTATCTCCCCTCTGGAGGCAGCTAATGAACCAATTCTTACAATCGATCCCTGTCCAACGACAAGTGCTCTATGCGATCGCCATCTGCACGCTCCCGCTTCTCCTGATGTTTGGCTATTTTTTCTATCAAAAGTCGGAAGTGAACTCGTTAGCTGAACATGTCGAAAGCGTAAAACAGCAGGCTTTGCTGCGGGAAAAGAAACAAGCAGTCAATATGGCCGTGCGCAAACATTATACCGACACCGACCGGTTTTACATTGATAAGCAATTGGAAACACTGACTTTTCTGGAACCCGAGACCGAGGCGCTGCAAAAGATCGCCAAACAAAGCCATCTTATTGTCGATGAGAATGTTAAAAAGCGTCTGGAGTTCTTGACTGAAGAGAATAATTTCGTGTTTTCGGAAGGGAATGTGCAAAATTTTCCTTATTTCCGCGAAACCCAAGAAACCCTCGTCCATCCGGTAGAAGTCGATATTAACGATGTGCAAAAAATCTTGTCGCGGATCGAAGGAGTGCAAATTGGAAACTACATTCCCGGCCCCAACCGGCCGCAGCTGATTATCACCGACTTTAAAATGGAGAAAAAGAACGTCCACGAAAAAAATGAAGTGTTCGTCCTTGACCTCAAGCTCATTAAACGGGAATTCTTTTGATGCGTTGGTTTTATTTGATTACTTCTTTCGTTTTGTGTACCACCCCCTTGCATGCGGCCAAACGAGTTGAAACGCCGCCAGTTTCATGCATCAATATCGTCGACCGCAATGGGATGTCGGAAACCATCAGTGGTCGGGACCGTCTGAAAAAATATGAAAAGGTGGACTTCCTCCAAAACCAACCTTATAAAAAGGTTACACGCGTCCTAGAACGGGACTCTAAAGGAAATGTGAGGGCGTTTATCACCAGCTATCATGCGAACGGCCAGCTCAAGCAATATCTGGAAGTGGTCAATGGCCGTGCCTTCGGTACCTATCAAGAACGGTTTCCTAATGGCCAGCTTAAACTCGACGCAGTCGTCATCGGCGGCATGGCCGACATCAAACAAGGCGCAGAAAAATCGTGGCTATTTGATGGCATGGCCGAAGCGTGGGATGAATCAGGCAACCTCGTTGCTGAGATTCCCTATAACAAAGGGGAGTTAGAAGGAACGGCAGTCCATTATCACGCCAATGGCAACATATGGAAAAAAATACCCTACTCGCACAACGGAATTGACGGTGTCGCCGAGATTTATCTCAAAGACGGCCAGCTGCTGCAAACAACCGCATATGCCCAAAATGTGCGTCATGGTGATTCTGTCCGATACTGGACCCCCAATAAAATTGCCGCCAAAGAGACCTACACAAAAGGGTTGTTAGAAACCGGTCGCTATTACGACTGTAACGGCCAGCAAATTGCTGAGATTTCAGAAGGAAATGGATTCCGGCCGATCTTTACCAAAAACGGCATCAAAGAGATTCATGAATATCGGGACGGAGTTCCTGAAGGGGAAGTGAAAGTCTTCAATAGTGACGGAAAATTAATAAAACTCTTCCATGTCAAAAACAACCTTAAACATGGAGAAGAGGTGGAATATTTTGAGAAATCCCTAAGCCGCAAACCGCTGCCGCGCTTATCTGTGGATTGGTACCAAGGGAAAGTGCAAGGACTGGTCAAAACCTGGTACACGAATGGAGTCATGGAAAGCCAGAAAGAGATGAGCAATAACAAAAAGCAAGGTGTCTATACGGCCTGGTATACAGATGGCAGCATGATGATGATGGAAGAGTACGACCATGATAAGATTGTACGCGGCGATTATTTCAAGAAAGGGGATCGTGCTCCCATTTCCCAAGTGCGCAATGGCAAGGGGTTAGCGACGTTATTTGATTCAGAGGGGCATTTTACCCGCAAAGTGGACTACTTAAATGGAAAACCCTTGAAATGATGCTAACCAAAGCTGGTCTACGACAGCAGATGCGAAGACAAAGGCTTGAAGTCTCACTGTCAAGACGCAAGGAAGCGGCCTGCTTGGCGCATGCTAGCTTGAATGCTGCGCTAACCGGCAAAAACCTTGTGCTCTCATACGCCAGCTTTGGATCAGAATTGGATTTATGGAGTTTAAATACACAGCTCGCTCAAGAGCGGCGTTTAGTGCTGCCAAGAGCGACGGGTGATCGATTAACCCTGCACCAAGTCACCCATTTAAAGCATTTAATTTCTTCTCAATGGGGCATTCAAGAACCTGATCCTCAATCATGCCCGCTTGTAAATCTATGCAAAATAGAAACGATTTTGGTGCCGGGGTTAGCGTTCGATTCTCACCATCACCGTCTAGGATTTGGCAAAGGATTTTACGATCGCCTTTTAAAGGACGGCGCGATTCCCACCATTGGAGTGGGATTCAAAGAACAGCTTCTTTCTGATGCACTTCCTATCCAGCCGTGGGATGTAGCGTTATCTCAGCTTCAACTTTTTTAATTTAAAAACCTCTGCAATTAAATTTTATGAGGTAAAGCTAAGGTTATTTTGTTCTACCCAATTTTCAAGCCATCTTTGAAATTCGACATCTTTTTCCTCTGACTCTTTTTTTATAATCGCACTTTGCTGGACATCGCTATCAGGAGCTTTATCGGCTGCACTGGAATGCGATTCATGTGAGGATTCGCTTTCTAATTCATTTTTGACCACTATATTTTTCAAGTCGCTTCTTAATTTCATTTTGCCTTCCGAATAAGGTTTCGGGTTCAGGCGTTCATTGGTAACGGCACAAAAAATTTTGCTCCCATGCAGTTTAAGCTTAGGATTAAGTTTGACAAATTTGTGTTTCAAGTCTTGTAAACCCACAAAACCTATGGTCTGAGAAGATCGCCCCTCTAAAGAATAGACGATCTTTTTGCGTAAACATGCTGGTTCACGATCTAGATGGGAATAACGTCCTTTTCTTTTCCTTCGGGCGGCTTTCTTTGAAAATTTGCAGATGGTGTAGATGATTTTTATTTCATCTTGATGGGCTTTACACTCTTGTTCATTATCTATCTCAAAGACAGTCTCAGAAAAACTGGATACGTTCGCGCTATCAAATATTTGAAATGGCTGACACATATCTTCAAATTTCCTGTACTGTTTCTAATAAAACATACTCATTATGCAAATGCTTATTTAACTGTAGATTGCAATTGTTTTAAATAAAAAGACCAGGACATTCACTACACCCAAGACATACAGGACTTAAGAACTGTTCTGTCCGACTGTCCTGTTTGTCCTGGTCCTTTTTTTATTCTTCTTCGGTCGGGCTTTCTGGTGCCGCGGCCTTACGGCTTGGAATGCCAGCTGGCGGTTTGTCCTTAAATTGCGCTGCCACCAGGCTTTCCAGCTCATCCAACAGCTGCGGGTTTTTGCGCAGCTCTTCGCGCACAACCTCGCGCCCTTGGCCAAGACGCTGCCCTTTGTAGCTGAACCAGGCGCCTTTTTTCTCGATGATGTTGTACTCCGAACCCAAATCGATCACCGCACCAGTACGCGAGATCCCTTCATTGTACATGATGTCAAATTCGGCCACTTGGAACGGCGGCGCCATTTTGTTCTTCACAACCTTCACACGTACGCGTGAGCCAATCTCATTGTTGTCCGATGATTTAATCCCGGCTGTCCGGCGGATATCCAAACGCACCGATGAATAAAACTTCAGTGCACGACCCCCGGTGGTGGTCTCTGGATTGCCATACACCACGCCGATCTTATCGCGGATCTGGTTGATGAAGATCGCGCACGTATTGCTCTTGGCTAACGCTGAAGTCAGTTTACGCAGCGCCTGCGACATCATCCGCGCTTGCAGCCCCATAAACGAATCGCCAATTTCCCCTTCCAGCTCCGCTTTAGGCAGCAACGCTGCGACCGAGTCGATCACAATCACATCGATCGCATTGGAACGGGCTAACGCTTCCGCAATATTCAGCGCTTCTTCTCCGCTGTCGGGCTGGGAGATGAGCAACTCGTCAATATTCACCCCAATTTTTGTTGCATAAGCCGGATCCAAAGCATGCTCAGCATCAATATAAGCGGCTACTCCGCCATTTTTTTGCGCATTCGCTACCACATGCACAGCCAAAGTCGATTTACCTGAAGATTCCGGCCCGAAAATCTCGACCACTCTTCCACGTGGCAAACCACCAATTCCTAGCGCAGCATCAAGCGTCAGCGCTCCGGTCTTAATGACACTCACTTCCCGCTGGGCCGAATGTTTGCCTAGCGACATGATGGCGCCTTCGCCAAATTGCTTCTTAATATAACTTACCGCACTTTCCAGCGCTTTTTTGCGCTCGGTATCAGCCGTTTGCGACATGGAGTACTCCTTGGTTTATCTTAAAGTGAAAATCATACCGCAACCGATAATAAAACACGCGAGATTTATCGCATGCGCGAAGTGATTGATTTTTATAATCTTCCTTCATAATCTAAATACAAATAGCTATGGTGAATTATGTCCTATATCCGTTCCGTCGAAGCTCTCGAAATTTTAGATTCCCGCGGCAATCCCACGCTGGAAGTCGTCATCACAACCGATCGAGATGTGTGCGTGAAGGCCTCAGTCCCTTCCGGCGCGTCCACCGGAGAAAATGAAGCGCTCGAACTGCGCGACGGCGATGCAAAACGGTACAACGGCAAAGGGGTTGAAACCGCTGTCGCCCACGTCAATGGCCAAATCGCTAATGTGTTGGTCGGCGAGCATGTCCTCGACCAAACCCGCCTTGACCAATTGCTCATCGAAGCCGATGGAACAGAAACCAAATCACGCTTGGGCGCCAACGCAATTCTCGGAGCTTCCCTGGCGCTAGCGCGGGCTGGCGCTGCCACCACCAAGATGCCTCTCTATCGTTATCTTGGCGGCACCAATACGGTTTTATTGCCTTGTCCAATGATGAACATTATTAATGGCGGAGCCCACGCCGACAATTCATTGGATTTTCAAGAGTTCATGATCCGTCCCGTTGGTGCGCCAACATTCAAAGAAGCGATCCGTTGGGGAGCCGAAATTTTTCACACGCTTAAGAAATTGTTGAAAGAGAAAAATCAGAATACTGCGGTCGGTGACGAAGGAGGATTTGCTCCCAATCTCGCATCGCATGACGAAGCGTTGGAACTGATCGTAGCAGCAATCGAAAAAGCTGGTTATAAGCCACTTAAGCAAATTACTATCGCGCTCGACTGTGCGGCATCCGAGTTTTACGACAAGAATACAAACGCTTACTACGACAAAAAGAAAAAAGCGCGCAAAGAAAAGTTTGAACAACGCTCGCCGGAACAACAAGTTGAGTATTTAGCTAACCTGTGCAGCAAATATCCAATCGATTCGATAGAAGATGGTTTGTCGGAACATGACTGGAAAGGATGGGCACTCTTAACCCAAAAATTGGGACAAAAGATTCAACTCGTCGGCGACGACATCTTTGTTACGAACCCGAAGTTTTTAAAACAAGGAATCGACCAAGGAATCGGTAATGCCATCTTGATCAAGCTGAATCAAATTGGAACAGTGACGGAAACCCTCAATGTCATCCAGATGGCGCAAAAGAACAAATATGGGACGATTATTTCGCACCGTTCAGGTGAAACGGAAGACACGTTTATCAGCGATCTGGCAGTTGCCACATCGGCGGAGCAAATCAAAACCGGCTCATTGTCCCGGACTGACCGTGTCGCGAAATACAATCGCCTCCTCGGTATCGAAGCCGGACTGGGAAGCACCGCCCTCTTTGCCAATACTCGCATCCTCGGATAAATAAATTTCACCACAGAGGCACAGAGAACAAGAGAAAGTCCGGAGCGGCGTAAGCCTCGTAGGACGATCGATATTAGCCCATAGTGACCGAAGGGAACTATGGGAACTTTAGATTTTAATATTTATGGTTTAATAAGAAGGGCGCCCAAAGCATTTAATTCATCCGATTTGAACTTCAGTTGCTTTAAAAGCTCTTTGCACGCCTGTAGCTCGTGAACGACAGCCTTCTTTGCCTCCTCGACCGAGGTGGCTAGAGCTAAATTGACAAACTTATTGCTACGCCGATCTTGGTCGACATCTTCAATGTCATCGGCAATTTGAAACGCGTTTCCGAAATGGTGAGAGGCTTTTTTGACCGCCTCTAGCTGTTCCAAGGCTCCCCCTCCAAAGATCCACCCGAACACAAAGGCAATTTCGAAAAAAGCGGTCGTTTTTTTCGCAATGATCTCCTGAATGGTCTTTAGGGAAGTGTCTGGCGGATTAATATCTAAATATTGCCCTCCGGTTGCTCCGTAGAGCCCCGTATTGTAGGACGCATTTTCCGAAGCCATGATCCCAATTCGATCGGCTAAGCTTCCTGCTATATTGCGGATGGCTTCAACATTCAGCCGGATGAAATCATACCCCGCTGCAATTAATGCGTAGGTGGCGAGCAAGGCGGTGCTTTCGCTGAATTGGCGATGGGTGGTCGGTTTGTCGCGCCGGAGATCATCGTTGTCCATGCAAGGCAAATCATCGGCAATCAAGGAAGCGGTATGGAAGAATTCAATGGCCAACGCACTATACGAGGCTTTCCAGCCTGGATTTCCCAACGCTTTAGCAATCATGAGGACTAAAGCCGGACGAAACCGCTTGCCGCCATTTAACAACGAATAAGCGCATGCATCACGCACTTGAGAAGGTGGGCCAATTAACGGGATCGCGTCATTGAGGTGACGTTCGATCTCCGCTTGATACGGCTTCAGGATGTGGGTAACTCCCTGGACGAGAGTCGACGGTTGAGTCATGTTCTAGCTTGTTGTTGAGGAAGCACAGACACCTCAGTTTGCGACCGTACGATCGACTGATGCGGCACGAACCCTCCAAAATTGATCCCAGGATACCAGAACACTCCTTTTCCAATCAAAGTGCCGGGGTTGGTGACTGAATTGCAACCCAGTTCGCTGCCATCGCCGATGATTGCGCCCAGTTTGCGTAGTCCGGTAGAAATTTTTTGACCATCGACCTTAACGCTCACCGCACTATCATCAAATTTTAAGTTGGCGCATTTGACGCCGGCGCCGAGGTTCACCTCTTTACCCAGAATGGAATTGCCTACATAGGAAAGGTGCGCGGCGTGTGCGCCGTCTAAGAAAATGGCATCTTTGACCTCGGTGGCGTGGCCGATGACGCATTTGGCGCCTGTAATCACATTGCCGCGGATATAAGCGCCGTGGCGGATGGAGTTGTGGGGACCGATGACGCAGGGGCCGCGGATGAAGGCGCCGGCTTCTAGGGTGGTGCCTTTGCCGATGGAAATGAGTTCTTTATTTTCGAGGGTGACGCCCGGCGGGATATCGACTTCGATGTTGCCGAGGGTTTGGGTTTTAAAATAGCGCTCGAAACGGGCGAAAACTTCCCAAACAAATTCGGTATCTTTGAAAAGGGCAGAGTGCGCAAAGGAACTTAAGTCAAAAAAATAATCAGCATGAAATTGGGATGACATGGCGTTAAGCTAACAGATTTAACTGTTTTGCTGTAAGCAATTTCAACAATGACTGGTATGAACAATTGAAGATATATATTTATTATTCTTCTTCTAAGAGATTGTGGAAAAGTTTATAAGTGCCACTTTTCGCTCTGATTTCAGATGTAGATAAGTGCTTCAATAAGTGTTTATAAATACGTCAATTGTCGATTGTTCATGGGTTTTGAGAACAGCTATCATCAATCTTTCAACAAAATTTAGCCTAGTTTTCAACATTGACGGGAATAAGATTTTGCGGGTATCATACAGGTCATTTTCCGAAGGATGTGGCTATGAAAGAAGACCTTGCTCACAACAATTTGATTCGTTTTATCAATATAGCGCGGCGCAAAGATGGCCTGTTTGCCAATTTCAAGGTAAAAGGGATTAAGGGTGGGACGACCTTTAGTGCATCGATTTCGGTGGATATGGCGGCAGCTGAGGTGGATCTTGGGGACAGCCTTGAGAAGATCATCGAAGAGTGTGCCCGTATTGCGGTCAAAGAGGTGAAGAAAGCTGACTTTCAGTTTGAAGGGCTTTCCGCTGTCTAAAACATTTTCTATCTGGGTGTAGCGCAGCTTGGCTAGCGCACTTGCATGGGGTGCAAGGGGTCGGAAGTTCAAATCTTCTCACCCAGATTCTTTTATTATCAATGATTTGCGATCGAAACTTTAACCACCAACATGCAGCAGTTTTTAACTAGGTGGTGGATAGGTGGTGGACAATGTCACAGCAACAAAACCAAACTCAGACAGAAGTAAAAAAAGTCTCTACAGTTGCACAACCGCTAAGCGCTCCACAACGCTGGCATGAAAACACAAATGAGCAACAGGTACTGCTAAATCTTCTAAATTGGGAAGGCTTTGCTCTGGAAGATGCGGTCTACGAGGCTTTATCCGCATATCGGCATGAATTAGAGCTGCATCGGGGAGGCGTTTTTGAAGGCGCTCCACATAGAGATAATGATCGAATAGAAATTGATTTGTGGGCGCAAAGCGGCAACTTCGTATTTTTGCTCGAATCTAAAAAATCTGAATACGATTGGATTTTTCTTCAAAACCAAAGCACAGCAAAAGATGTTCACATCATCAGCGGCCCGCAAAAAACTGTATCCGTAAGCAATAGGATTTTGAACTGCGTCGATTGCGTCAGTAAGCAAGTTGTGGAAGTCCTGCCTACCGATGATAAAACATCCTTGTATCGCCAAACACAAAACCAGAAAACAAAAAATATCATGCTGCCCGTACGTAGCGCTAGAGAAGACCTGGCTCGCTCGGCTATTCGGCAAGCGCTTTTCAACTTGGAAATTCTGATGCACGACCAACTCCTCAATGATGGGACCTGGCGAGGGCAAAGCCATCGGATTTTTATTCCAGTAGTCGTTACTAATGCTCCGCTTCTCTGTTGTACATATGATGCTTCCGACATCAACTCTAATGCAGATTTAACCAAGATCGCACTTAAACCAATTACCGCCGCAGCTTTCAATCATTCGGAGATTCTTAGATGGGGACATCATTATGAAGACACTCTCTCCCACATAGGGAACCCAGCATTCGGGATGCGGTTCCATGATGATGAACGCTTCAAAGACACTCACAATAAAACAGTCTTTGTCGTATCAAAAAATCATTTACTTTCCTTCATCGATAAGATCAAGACTATGTCATAACGAAATGAAAAAATTGCGACGGAGAGTTTGATAGGAACACAGTGCTTTCTTAAGAGCCCGCCGCTGAAGATCGCCTGGTCTTCTCAAAAATAATAGCCTTTTTCATCTGGTTTTTATATAATGTTTGCGCGATGGAAACATTACTTATATTATTTTTAATAGTTTTAGCAATTCTAATATATTTCTTCCCTTCTGTAGTTGCCCGAAAGAAGGAAAATTTTAAGGCTATATTCGTTTTGAATTTTTTTCTTGGCTGGTCGTTTCTTGGCTGGGTAATTGCTCTCGTGTGGGCAGTTATGAAAGAGAAGAAGGCTTAATCTCTAGGCAAGAAATATGGTAGGCTACTGTCTGTCTAGCTAAACCGTAGCTGATAGATGGTTTTCAGTCCGTCCCCTTATTTAAGCACATTTGCTTAGTTTTATGACGGGATAAGGATCGGTAGACATCGTTTTTTTATATACTTCCTGTAAAGACTCGAAATGCCTACGATCATCAATAAGATCGACCAGTTAAATATTTTTTCTGAAGAGCTTAACTCTGGCAAGAACGCTGGAATCAGAGGAATTAAAGCCAAGCCGGCGCCGCATGCAGTAATGCACTCTACATTGATGTAGTATTTCCAAAACTTCTTTCTGGCATGAATCTGTTTTTCATTAAGCATGCTTTCCTTTTTCCAAAGAGGAGCAGTCCATTGCAAAAAAAGACGGCAGACAATTAAGCAAATAGCCAAGAGGATACACATAATAGCACCGATCACAATGATCATTGCTTGAGATTCAAAGCTTGTAATCAAGCTTCCTAAAAAAACCATCATCGACACTTTAGGAAGAGTGAATCCTGCCAACCATAGAAATATCCCGATTTTCTTCTGTTTTTGTGCAACGAAATATGCTCCCATAACAATGCCTATAGATCCTAGAAAATATTGGGCTGCATCAAATGCTTCCAAACTTTCGGCAGTTAAAAAATTGTAAGTTGCATGCAAAAAGGCTAACGCAGTTGCAATCCAAATCTTAACCGTGCTCGATTTACTCATAAAAAATTCCTCTATGTTTTTAATTCCTATGAAACCCTTCAAATTCAAGATATTTATTTAAATCCTGCTGGCTTAGAGACGGTTTGAACCTGGAAGCTTCTTCCACAAGAAGATCCATTGAAATGAGCGTATTATCCTGCAAAGCCTTCAATGCTGCGTTGTTTGCGATCAATTTTAAATCGGATGAAATAAGGCCCTCGGTCATTCCAGCAAGAGCTTCGATATTAATGTCGCTGCTGATCGGCCTTTCTTCTAAAAGCAAATGGAATAGCTCGCGCCTTGCTTCACTATCAGGGGGAGGGATAAAGATCCTCTTATCCATCCTTCCCGATCTAAGAATCGCGGGGTCTATTCTTTCCGGAAAATTCGTGGCGCCGATAACTAGAACTTTTTTCTTAACGCTTCCTTCCATGTGCATAAGGAATTCGCTGATTTCTGCTTCGCGGTATTGTTCGCATGAAGAAAGGCTGTCTCTTCGAGGCATGAGGCCGGAAATCTCATCTACGAAAAGAACACAGGGGGCGATTTGTTCCGCTTTGCGGAATGCTTGCACGATGTTGTTCGATGTTGCATGTATGTAGGGGCTTCCCACCGTTCCTTCGCTCATTTCAATGAGTTCCGCCCGCAGCGCTTCCGCTAGTTTTTTTGCTATGAATGTCTTCCCGCATCCTGGAGGCCCAAAAAACAGAATCCCGTTAGAAGGCGTAACCCCGTATTTTTCATAAGCTTCCCAATTCAGAAATGGCTGGATCACATCCCGGATGAGAATCTTTTTCAGCTCCGCCATTCCGGCAATAGCATCCAGTCCTCTTCTTTGAATTAAATTTTTCAGCCTTTCAGGAATATCCCCTTCTTTGTGGTCGGGGTATCTTTTCCCTATGATTTCAAGCCCTCCGGCAAACAAGACTTCATGAGGTATGTCCCGGCTTTTCAGCTTCTTCGCTATTTCTTCGTCATGGAATAGGTAAAGGTATTCTCCGCTGTCTAAAAGAAACGCTTCGACAAACTGCTGCTTATCGACCCTTTTGACGATTTTAGATCCGCCGGGCAAAACCCAGCCTGGAGGAAATGATGGCTTGGATATCTGCGTCACGAATTTTTCTCCAGGTCAATTAAATAATCTGAAACATCGGAATATCCCGCTTCTCTCATTTCTTTCAGGATAGCCTGAGCGATCTGCCGGTCTGAATATCCCTTGCCTCTTAAGTTTTTAAGTCCGTCTGAATAAAGGATATCAAGCCATTCAATGGCTTCTTTTTCTTGCGATGTCAGGCCGTAAGAGGAAGAGGATGAGGATTTTGTCTGATAGCTGCTGCTTTTGTATGATTTATTGGAAGTTGGCTTGTCGTTGTCCATGATTACAAAAAAGTAGAACAGAATCGCAGCCGTCCATCCTATCCATTTCCACATCTTCCTCTGAGTCAGCCCGTAAATCCTTCGGTATAGCACTTTGCAGCAGCTCGCAATTCCAAAATGGCTCATCACTACTGCCGAGTTAGAATCTGTTTGCTGAGAGACCATTTTCTCTATGATTTTTAAGTAAATATCGTGGCTGGAAATCAAATCCGAAAGCTCGCATTTTTCCAAAGAAATAGAGAAGCCGCTGATTTCTTTTTCCAAATCAATAAGTTCAGGTTCTGGATTATCTTCAGTGGGAACTGTCCAAGTAGGGGACAGATTTAATAAGGGAATGCGTCCTTTCACTATTTCAGACACATGCTCGAAAATATCGATGCATTTTTTGTAGTTATTCCGATTCAAAAACCCGTCTATAGCAAGAGTTTTTATATTGAATTTCTTTTGGGAAAATAGTTCGTGCCCTTTGCTCATCATCAAAGAGCAGTAGTTGATCAGAAGCTGGATCCGGTTGCCTGCCGACGATTCAGAAGCTTCCGAGGCAAGGTCTTTATCCAGCTGCAAATAAGCGCTCTTTGCTTCCTCGAATCTTTGTTCTTCTACTAAATCCCGAACGCGGCTGAATCTCCCAGAAACCTGCTGCCAGGATTCGTTTGCCAGCAGCTGCTTTTTGTCTGATTCGATTTTGTCGAGGACGGCTTCCGAAATTGCCAGCTTGGAACTCTGATTTAGGAGAAACCTGGCCGTCTCGGTATCAGCATTTTCATTATAAATATCTACCGCTATGGATCTTAATGTTTCTGCGGTATCGTTCTTCAAGACGATAAGAGGGCTGTATTCCGCAAGTTCGAACTTGTCCAACTCTGAAAAGCATTTATGGATTTTCTTGAGAATTTTCTTAATGGCGGAGGCATCAGAATCGCCGCCTCTCATTTTTTCCAGCTCTTCCATCTCCTTTTTGACTCGCAAAATAACAGGCTGAAGAATTTCCGAATCGGCCGTCTTTCCAATCCTTCCGAATGCTGAATAGCAGGCGCCGACTGCCTCGGGATTTTTAGTCTGGTGGTAAAATGAGACTGCTTTCGCTGAAAGTGTTTCAAAAAGAGAGCTTCTGAATTCTTCAAAAAGAGAGGATGATGTGCCGAGTTCATCATGGAGCAGGTAGTGTTTTTCGTAGAATTTCCAGAAATCGTCCGAATCGGAAATCAGCTTCCATGCATCCAGGGACTGGCAGAAGCTGTTCATGCTGGAAGATGAAAAAGCGTGGAACATTAAAGCTAATGCAAGATTCTTCTTATCGAGCCAGTCGGAACCTGATGTTTTAAAAATGGCAATGGCTTCCTGATAGCTTCCATTAGAGATAAGCTCGAGCGCTTTGCGGCTTTCCAATCTGTGGTCTTCAAACCAGAAAAAAATCTCCTTTAACCGGTCCTGGATTCCAGAAACTCTTTCCAAAGCAAGGCGTATCTCGCCTTCATTTCTGAATTCTTTTACATGGCCGATATCAATGTCGAATTCCTGCACTTCTTCGATTTTTGCAAGCTGAAGAAGCTGCTGCGATCTCTTTCGAATTTCCTTCAAAGCCGATGAAGAGGATAAGCCCAGGATGTTGAATGAATTCCTGATAAGAATTTGGGGAAGCTGCGCTGCTGCTGTCATAGCATAATCCCCGATTTCACAAATTTAACTTGAGTCTTTCCATCCCAGATAAAGGGGCGGATTGCCCAAAAGACTTCCTGCATTTCCTTTATGTCCGACTTGGCTAGCGCATCCTGTGCTCTGCTGATCAAAGCCGGAAGCGATGCATGAGGATTCTGCTTCTCTTGCGCTTGCTGGAGTATGTACTGCATCCAAGATGCTAAAATGCGCGGGTCGGAGAATTGGCATCTGAAATGGAGTTCATCCAGTTTCTTGGCAATGTGCTCAATCCATACGGCGTCCTGTTTAGCAATAGCGGAAAGACCCTCTTTGCGCAGGGTATTGTAAGCAGTCTCATATTCCGTTCGTTTTTCCGGCGGATTGCAGTCCTGCAGGTATTCTGAGATCTCATCGCACTCGCGCCAGAAGGCTGCAACGTTGGCGTTGTATTTCGTTTTCGCTTCCATCTGGTCCAAGGCCATCATGAGATCTTTCACCTGTTTTTCAGCTTTCCTCTGCTGATCGGAATCCGATCCGGATCTGTCGATCGTAGCCTGGATATCCTTGATCATGTTCTTGATAATCCCAGCTTCCTTCGAATTCTCTTCAGTTCCGATGACAGCTTCCGATCTGGATATTTGCTCGGAAAAGTCCTTTTTCACCTCGTCGATTTTAGCAGCATCGAAATAGAGGGTTTGCCGGGCATTTATAGTGATATCGGATTCAGGAAGATAAGCCGTTACCGATAATTCTCTGGACTCATTGATTTGGATAGTGATGTCCACAGGAGAACCGCGCTTCAGATCTTTAGCAATTGATTTTCCTGTGATTGCCAGATGGCACACGAGGGTGTTGCGGTTGGTGATCAAGGACTCTCCTTCATAAATACAGATAGGGAGGCCGTTGTCTGAAGATCCTGCTTTCAGGTCTGCAACTGTATGGAACCGCTTCTTTTCTTTGAGGGGGAGAATGCTGTTTTTAGAGAAAAAGAATTCCATCGTTTCGGAAGCATCGGCATAACCCTGAAGAGCGGAAAGCGATAAAATGGAAACGCCGATCGAATAGGGGAGCGGCGCGCCCATGATAGAAACACCTCGGGCGATATGGATGCTGTCCGGAGAAGAGGCTATAAGCTTCCCGCTGCTGTCTTTGATATAAATCCAATACTGCGCTCCCTTGGCTCCTGTAGGAAGCGTCAATATGAATTTGCCGTTTTTAATCAGAATTTCTTCCGAAGAAAATGAATCATCGGATCCGGCGAATTGTATTGAATAAGGCTGAGAGCTTTCCTGGCACGCAGCGATCTTTCCAGTAATCGTTTGCTCGTCGTCCGATGTCACCGGGTTGTAGTTTACTTCAAGCTGGCAGCCTGCATTCTGCTGTCCGGCTTTGTTTGCCTGGACGGAAACCGCTGTCTGGTTTCCGAACATGGCAGCGCCTTTTGCAACTACAGTAAGGGGGTCTAAGCTCCCATCCACTTTAATTTGAAGGGCGTCTCTTAAAAATTCCCTTAGAATCGGCATCTGGGTCGGGCCTCCGACAAGAACGATCTTCTGGACGGTGGAAGGCTCGACTTTCGAGTCGGCAATCGTTTTCTTGCAAAGATCCGCTGTTTTTCCAAGGAGATCCCTGCAGCTTTCCAGAAGATCGTGCCTTGATATTTCGATGGAGTGCTGAATCTGGATTTGATCTGTCTGGATATCAATATCGATCGTGGTTCTTTCGCTGATGGTCAGTTCTATTTTCGCTGTTTCAGCCAGATCCTTCAAATAACTGAAAACCTGGGAGTGGATTACTGGATCCAGCAAGATTCCTTCAGCTGCAAGCGAGGGTTGGATGAGATTCTGAATGACGGCTGCATCGAAATCTTTTCCGCCAAGGAAGTTGTCGCCCGCATGGGCGAGCACCGTAAGCGAACCGTCTCTGAGAGCAACTAGAGCGACGTCGAATGTTCCTCCGCCTAAATCATAGACAAGCCAGTTTTCATTCTTCTGGTTAAGAAACCCATAGGCGATTGCTGCTGCAATAGGCTCTTGCAGAAGCACTACCTGCTTGAATCCTGCTAAATTTCCAGCCCTTTTCGTAGCCTCCGATTGGACTGTAGAGAAATAAGCCGGAACTGTAATAACAGCTGCATCCAGAGCCATTTCAGGATGTTTGCGCTGCACATCGCCTCTTAAAGCTTTCAATATTTCAGCCGAGACTTCTTCAGGAAGAAGAGATTTTTTCAAATTTGGGAAAAAGATGGATTCTCCTGTGCCCATTAAGCGTTTGACTTCGGCTTTGCTGTTCTGCAGGTTTTCTTTCGAGTTGTTCATCACACGCTTGGCTTTCGAACCTATGACGATATTCCCATTGCGGTCGGCATAAACAACAGACGGCGTGCTCTCTTCTCCCAGCGCATTTTTAAGAATCTGCGTTTCATTATTTTGGATGACGGCCACGGAAGAATTCGTGGTTCCCAGATCAATCCCGATTTCAATAGTAGACAAAATGCGCCTCCTGCGGTCCTTGTTTGCTGTGCAGCAAAATTTGAAAATAAATGTTTCTAAGCCAAAAATTTAAAGACAGTATACAATTATGACTTCGTAACGTCAAGCCATTATGACGTTTGCAAAAGATTGAAAAGTCGCAAGAAATAACACTTAGTAATAATTAAAATATTAATTGTAATGATTGAACTGTGAAGATAATTATTGATTCATAGACTGCAAAAAGATATCTGCATCTTTTTGATTTTTGAAGATGAGAAAGTCAGTTTGCGGGTACTTTTTCCTAAGCTCTTCGATTCTGGCTCTTTTTTCCTTATCGAAATTCCAAGTGTATCTCAAAATTTCCCAGGTAACCGCCCTTAAGCCCCCAAAGTCTTTTTTATAATTGAAGAGCCTTTTGAAAAGCCTCAAGAAACAGAGTGGGCGGGGAAGTTGGAAATAGATCAAAACATCCGCCTTGGCGAATCTCATTTCGAAGGTCGAAAAAGAGCATCCCTCGACCACCCAGGCTTCTTCGCTGAGCATAGCCTTTTGGATCTCAATAAATTCCTGCTTGTCCCTTTTCTTTCCTCCAGGCTCGAACATATGCCTATCCAAGTGGTGGACTGGGATGCCTAGGATTTCGCCGAGCTTGGCAGCGAATGTGGACTTCCCGCTTCCCGGAAGTCCGATCAGCGCAAATTTTTTAAAATGTGTTTTTTTCATAGAATTTAGAGAAGAAATCGTTAGAGCTATCGGCTGCCGGAAGGCTTTGAATCGTCTTCAGCCATTTCCATCCGATATAAAAGACGGATTCCTTCGCAAAGCAAAGCGGATTTGTCTGTCTTTCTTTTATCTCTCAGCCGTTTTATGAAGATTTCATTCAGCATGTTTTCATCTTCCTCGGACATATAAATAGTTGTCTTCGCTTTTTTAGAAAGAGGCGGCGGTTCTTGCACTGTCATAAAATCTGTTCCTGGGAATAAGAATTTCTATAGAACTTACCAAAATAGAGGCAAGCCGTCAAGCCATTAATACTTCCCACTGTCAGTTCCATATTCATGAAACACTTGGACAGCACCTCTCTTAAGGTCGATCTGTTTGCCGGCACCGGCAAATTGATGGATTGGATCACTTGCTAAGTTCCTTAGCTTTTTGGCTAAAAGGTTGCTCCTATTGGAAAAGGTATATTTCAATCATTGAAAATAGTTTAAAATCATATTTTTCTATAGTTAAAATACACCTATATGGTACATCTAAATCATGGATAACCTATCTTTTCAAATATGATTAACGCATCGGGTGTACTATGGATGAGTTGGCAGGTCTGGGCAAATTATCTCGTAAGAGGCTTGCAGACGTACTTCGCAATTCAAACGGTTGTATATCAGTAAGTTTAGTAGTGGAGACATTAAGCGTTTCACGAGAACAAGCAAGGCTCTATCTATCCTCATGGGTAAAAAATGGCTGGCTACGAAGAGTCAGGAGAGGGCTGTATTTCCCCGTGGATATAGCTGCTGAAACTACTGATGGCGGCGTTCTCGATCCATGGGTAATAGCATCACAGGTCTTTTCCCCTTGCTACATTGGGGGATGGTCTGCAGCCAAACATTGGGATCTAACCGAACAGATTTTCGAATCGACGATCGTTTTTACTTCTCGACGCCTTAATCAGAAAGAGCAGTCTATTGCGGGATTAACATTTTTGATAAAAAAATCAGCGTCCGACAAAATGTTTGGGCTTAAGTCCGTTTGGAAAGATCAGATCAAAGTACAAGTGTCAGATCCTCATAAGACGATCATAGACATGTTTGATGATCCATCAATTGGAGGAGGAATTCGTTCTGTGGTCGACTTTTTTCAAAAATATCTCTCTTCAAGTGAATGCGATCTAAACATTTTGATCCAGTATGCAGAGAAGATGAACAACAAAGCGATTTTTAAACGTTTAGGGTTCGTATTATCAAAAATAAAGCCTGATGAGACGCGCTGGATTGCACAATGCTTAAGTCATTTGAGCCAGGGAAATTCGCAACTAGACCCAGCATCAAAAGGAAAACGCCTGATCAAAAAATGGAGATTATGGGTTCCTGAAGGATTAGAAGAGGGATTTCGATGATTAATAAATTTGAACTTGCTCGAAAAGCAAAAGAATACGGATTACAATCCTCTACGATTGAAAAAGACTACGTTTTAGGATGGATACTGATTGGCATTCAAAATCATCCTCAGACGAGAGATTCATGGGTTTTTAAGGGAGGAACATGCCTTAAGAAATGCTTCTTCAACCAGTATCGATTTTCGGAAGATCTAGATTTCACTCTACTAGATGCTCAGCAAATGAAAGAAGAGGTGCTGAGACCAATCTTAAAAGAGATTGCTCAGCGGATCTATGAGCAGTCGGGAATCGAAATCCCTGAAAATCTGATCTCTTTAGACCCGCATCGCAGCTTATCTGTACAAGGCAAGATCTCCTACCGAGGCCCTTTGAAACAGCCAGTCCCTTATCCCTCCATCAAATTGGACCTCACCGCCAATGAACAAGTGGTACTGAAGCCGGAAAAACGGAAGGTTTTCCACGAGTATTCCGATTGCCCAATCGAAACGCCCCAAATCCTAAGTTACTCCTATGAAGAAATTTTCGCCGAAAAGTTAAGAGCTTTGGCTGAGCGAGCACGGCCCCGTGATCTCTATGACGTTGTTCATCTTTATCAAGAGCGTCATCGATTGACTGATATAGAAAAACTCCTAGAGTCTCTTCAAGGCAAGTGCGCCTTTAAAAAGATGTCGATGCCTAATCTAGTAACGATTGAGCAACATCCTCAAAAGTCGGAGTTTTTATCCGAATGGAAAAATATGCTGCACCACCAGGTGAAAGATCTCCGGCCATTCGAGTATTTTTGGGAACATTTGCCCGATATTTTCTCATGGATTTACCAGTCAAAAAACTAAATTATGAAAGAGGGACGTTGCCCATAGAGCAGCTGTGCAATGCTGTGCATAAAAAAATTGCACAGTACAGTACTGATGCCTACATAGAGTCGGTTATAAAATGTAACCAACTGAAGGATTGGCTTACCGGCGCCGGTAAAGTGATCTCTAACCTTCATGCAAATCTCTTCCGCTCAATCGAAAAATATCTTGTATCCCCCTTTTGGTATTTCTTCACCCAGATCACCTCTTCCGTTATCAGGCAAAGCAACGACAAAATCGGCATCTACTTCGAGTGTCTCGATTTGATCGTGGATGTCTGCGTCGTATATGATCAGAGCGTAAGAAGATCTTTTCTTTCCCGGTTTACAAATCTTCTCCAGCTCCTCTATTCGTTTCCTATTTGCAAGCTTCATAATTTGCCTCCATTTTTTAAGGTTTCTTCTAAAATCTTTAGCCTGGATTCAAATTCAAAAGTCTCCAAGGCTTTTGCATAGCTTTCTACAGTCCTCGCAAGCAATTCTCCTTCAGAAGGGGTGATCTTTCCCCTCCCCACCGCATTAACGATCACTCCAATAACGTTGAGCACATCGTCAAATGTGGCTATCGCAGGAAGGTCGATTTCAATGGCGCGATCTTTTCTGGGAGGCAAAAATCTTTCTAGAATCATCTTGGCTGCCTGCATATTACCATTCAAAGCTTCCTCCTCGACCTTCTTGCAGATTTTGTCTAAAGAACCTTCTAACAGAGCCTCTGCGGCTAAAGTTGACTTATTGCGGGCGCCTTTTGGTTTCCCATTCGGATTACCTGAGCATCCCTTCTTGTATTTCCCGTTCGCCTGTATTTTTCCTGAATTTTCAGGAGTTTTAGCCTCTGTTTCCAAAGTTCCCTTCCCAATTTTCACGGTGTTGCTCATAACAGCCAATCAACATTGCTCTGAAATCGTCTGGAGGCAATTTGAATGAATAATCTTTGCCAGAGAGAGGATGAGTACAGTAAGACTGGGTGATTTTGATGTCGTTCCAGCTGTTTTTTCGCGCAAAATCCTCTATGAAAAGTCGATTTTCCTTGATGTTGCTTTTTTGCTGGGAGTAGTTCGCCTTCAAGGCCGTTTCCATCCAAGCCTCCGGTTTTTTAATTCCATCGACGCCTTGGAGCAGCAACAAGAGATGATCTGTGATACGCTCAGGTTCATAGAGACGAATCCATCTCCGTAGAGCACGTTCTGAAATTCGAAGATCTTTTTCCTGGCAATATGCAAGAAGCCCTTGAAGATCTGTTTTCTGCTTATCAGAAAAGGGCGACCTATCGATATTCGGCGCGGTCATGCTAAACGTCTCTTTTTTCTTTCTAAGATCTTTGTTCTTCGTTTCTAGATTGTGCCCAGTTTGCTGACCAATCTGCTGTCCCAAATGCTGTTCATTTTGCTGTCCATTAACACTTTGCCGAAGAGTTTTTACCTCTAGAACATAGACTGAATATGTGCTGGACCCTTTGCTGTCCACTTTCTTCAAATATCCAAGGCCAGTTAACTGCTTTAGCCTTGTATAAACATTTTTAAGAGACATGCCAGCAGCTAGAGCGCAGGTTTCTCTGCCAAACATAAATTCAAATGGTTCAAGAAGCAGCTGTTTGCCCTTGCCTTTTAAAGGAACCAAAGAGGGATGAGGAGAAATCCGTTTAATCATCCAAACAATAAAACGCATCATGACGGGATCTCTTAAAAAATCCTCGGTCAAAAACTCATGCGGTATGGCAAGAAAGACATAAGGAAGTTTCGACATATCGTTCGTCCGGCTAAGAATTTGTGCCGTTGGAAGCGATCTTTTGAATTTGAAGTTGTTCCCATGCCTCTAAATCGACAGAACGCCAACGAGTCGAACCTGCTCCAAGTTTGACCGGTCTAGGGAATTTACCATTTCTAGCCCATCGCCAAATGGTGGGGCGGCTCACTCCATAGCGGAGAGCAGCTTCGGTATCTTTTAGAAATACTGTTGTATTGTTCATCACATAGCCTCATTTGAAGTTACTATGTGACATAGCGTCTCATATGCAGATGCAGCTAGCGTCGCTATCTGCATTTATTTTTTTCGCGCTGCCTTCTAACATGATCGCAAAATGCACGATAACCTATTGATTTGTAGCCACCTAAAGAGCAATGTAATTTTTCTCCATCTCGATAAATAGGATCGCCATCATGACTCAGCGGCAAGGCATCCCACAACGTTGCACTTGTCCACTTCGTCTTGCCTTTGATCTTTTTACTGATCCACTGATCAAGAGCAAGCCAAGGACGTTCTTTCTTGGCGGCCTCGATTTGCTGACGCCTGATTGCCTCCAGTTTCATCCCAGCTTCAAACATCGCCAGTTCCTGGGCAACCGTGCTCTTTAAAGAAGTGTCTGACTGCTCTGAATAAAGCCAAACCAGTTTCAATAAAACTTGGATGATGTAAACGTGTTCTGGTTGGATCTTCACATCATCAGAGACCCAAGTGACGATCCAGCTAACTCCTGACAAAGATTCGTCGGGAACTTCTAAAGAGCAGTACCTCAAGATTTTTTCAAGGTCAAAGCCAGTCAATTCAGCAATAGTCTTCCCAACGGGGTGTTTTTGAATGAATTGGAGAAGTCTGGGGGTGATCGTTGCTTTGAAGGCGCTAGTCATGATGTCACCTCCATCAAGAGATTCAGTTTCTCTCCTAACTTTTCCCATGCTTGACGCATTTCAGCTTCATAACCATAACGCTGATAAATCCGTTTGATCTTGTTTTCTTCCATGTGGTTTAAGCAGCGCTCCGCTACTTCAGGAAGGACGCCCAGAGAATTCATAAGGGTAGCTCCAGTACGCCGTAAATCGTGGGGCTTCCACATGCCTCTAGAGAGCTTGAGCGCTCCGATTTGCTTGCTTCTATTTTTATGTCTCCCGCAATCCCTTTGGCGATCGGTAATTTGTTTTGTCACTGTTTTTGAGCAGAGAGAGTCGCTTTTACGGCTCGCTGGGAAACACCAGTCTCCAGCGCCCGTTAATTCCTTGAGTTTGACAAAATTGCGAATCGCAAAGGAAGAGAGGTAAACGATATGCTCTCTACCATTTTTGCTGTTTTTGGCAGGGACCCGCCAAAATTTCCGCTCAAGATCTACATGATCCCAACGAGCCTTCAGTAACTCGCCTATTCGACAGCAGGTAGCCAGGACAAGCCAAATCGCAAGAGTTGCAGTCTCTGCCATATTTGCATTCGGGAGCTTCTTGGCCAGTTCTTTGATCTCATCTTCATCAAGAACTCGATCTCTTTCTACATTTGCTCCACCAATGGTTTTCTTGCTGAGCAAAGCCGTTGGGTCTGATTCAAGGAGATCGCGGGTAACAGCAAAACGGAACATCTGGCGAGTAAGGCTGAGGACAACCTTGGCCATGCGATTCACCCCTCGTTGCAAGAGACGATCAGTGATTTCAGTGATATGCCCTTTGCGAACGTCTTTGATGTTCAAATCGCCAATGAAAGGGAGAACATCTTTCAATACCATTCTTTTAGCTTCCTTACCTTGATCTTTGCGGTTGATGAGATCAGTAGCAGCCCAACGATCAAAAAGATCTCTAACCAGAACTCTATTGGATTGTTCTCGGATAGATTCCGCCACCCGTTTGCGTTTATCTTCAACAGGATCAGCCCCATTATGTTTCACCTCGTTTTTCAAGCGTTCAGCTTCACGACGGGCTGCTGCAACCGTCAGGCCGGCAATATCATTACGACCGCATCTGAAACCTCCAAGTCCCTTTTTCCGCTCACGCCATTTGTTCTTATGACAAGGCACGGTATAACAAAAAATCCAGGATTTCGTACCGGTAGGTTTGACGCGAAGAACTAAGCCTTTGACTTCGGAATCGCGCACATACACGGCCTTATCTTCTGGTTTAAGATCTTGGCAGTATTTGTCCGCTCCATTGCGGGGGATGAGTTTTTTCATAGAGAGGCCCTTTGGTTCTCAGGTGGTGGATAGGTGGTGGATGAATCCACATAAATCGTGTTGCATCAACATAAGACAAAAAGTTGATTCAAATCAAGAAATGAGAGAGAGTTATGCGGAAATTATTGGCACAGAATAAGACAGAGTGATATCGTTAAAAACATGAATTTTCTTGCATGGGGTGCAAGGGGTCGGAAGTTCAAATCTTCTCACCCAGATACTTTTTATTCACTCAAGTTCAACACCAACAGGACATTCACGACATACAGGACAGACGAGACAAAGGCAATTTTTCTGTCTTGGTCGTGAATGTCCTGTTTGTCCTGGTCCTATTAAGGCATCGCCCAAACGACGCGCAAACTAATGAGCGTTCAGAAAAATGAATAGCGGCTAATTTAGTCTTTTTCTGCCTACTCTAGTTGCTACTTAAGAAGTTTTTTATTCTTTTCCTTAGCAAGCTGTTTAGCGCTTTTTTCAGCCACAGGTAGATCTTCTGGCATCGTACCGCCCAATTCTTGGATTGTTTGGCGAACGACCTTCCCAACTTCAAAGTGGGCTTGATTAGCCTTGTTCTTTCCTTGGATATTCTCGCGACGCAGCTTTTCTTCTGCTTGAGTCGCTCTAAAGAGATTAGCAGCCAACTCCGTACTACCCATATGGTCTAAAATTTTTTGATTCTTTTTTAACCCTTTGCGTTGCTGAATACCGTTTGCATCTAAACCCCCATAAAGTCCTTTATAACCATGGTTTTGAAAGACAGCAAAATCAAGAGGAGTTTCCACTCCAGCCTTTTGCGCTGTTTCAACAAGCTGCCTGTTGTGGGCGCAAACTTCATTCCGAAGGAGCAAACGTTTTTCGTCCTCTTTTAACTGTTGAAACGCATGATCATCGGCCAACTCTTGGCGTCGCGTCTGCATGGCAAAATAAGTTTGACCATTGGCGATGATTGGTTTTGCAGGATCGCCATTCTGTACAACCAGATAACACGCATAGCGGGACAATTTTACATCAGCAATTTGTCGTTGTCCTCCTTTACCAATCTCGATCATTTCGTGGATATCAACGAAATGATCGTGGATATTGTGTCCGCTATTTTTACAGGCTTCTTTTGCTTTTTCGACAACTGGAAGAAAATTTCTATATTCATAATACTCAAGAGCTTTGGACAGTTTACGCGCACTCCAAAATTCACCTCCATCCTCTTCTTGCTTGAGAGATTCAAATGATTGATGATGCATCACTTCAATTTCGTTCGATTTCATAATCAGCTCCTAAAAAATGTTATATGGAGGGGAAATACTATCAAAATTATGATTTAACACGATAGCTTTTCAACTGCGGAATCTTTGTCGATAACTCATGTGATGGGGTGTTGATAGGTCGGTTTTATGCCCACTCATCAACACCATAAACACCGGCAACAGGTCCTATCAACAATCGAGTTCCCTGGCATCTCCCAATAGATGTAAACATTTCCACAGCCTCTTAGAAGAAGAAAATAGTATTATATATTGTTTGTTATCTAAAGAGACTGGGATCTTGTTTGCCCTCTCGACAGATGCATAAAAATCTGTTAAAATCATTCCATTCATTTTAAACGTATTTTTTGATGGAACCCACTAAGACCGAGACCCAATATTTTTTTGAACGCACCCGCTCGGCCTTCCTCTGGACCCGGCTGCTCAATATCCCTTTTTGGGCGATCTTCAACACCTTGGTCATTATCCTCTACAAAGACCTTCATGCGACCCCACTGCAAATCACCGTGCTGGTCGCATTAAAACCGGTCGCTGCTCTGTTTTCTCCCTACTGGAGTACCCTGATCAACAAACGGCCCGATCGTTTGGTGGCGAACCTGATTTGGGCTAATATTTTGAAATTCCTCCCGTTCCTCTGCTTTCCCTGGATTCACAACAATTGGGTGTTTGTCCTTTCGTTCGGTTTCTTCATGATCTTCGCCCGCGGTGTCATCCCGGCGTGGATGGAAATCATCAAACGCAACATTGGAGGGACTGCCAGAGAACGGACGTTTGCCTTCGGCTCCTTGGTTGATTATATCGGCAGCGCGATCCTTCCGCTTGGATTTGGCTGGATCCTAGACGATTACGATCAATCGTGGCGTTGGATCTTCTTCGCCACCGCCTTCATCGGCATTGTCTCCACGTTATTCCTTTACCGCATCCCGATCACCCATTCCATCAAAGCCGAATCGGAACCGCGCGTGCAGTTTGGCTGGTCTCAAATCGTGAAGCCATGGCGCGAGTCGTGGGAGCTGCTGAAGTCCCGCCCCGATTTCGCCCGTTTTCAAATTGGATTTATGTTCGGCGGCGCCGGATTAATGATCTACCAAACAACTTTACCTTATTTTTACGTCGATGTCCTAGATCTCTCTTATACCAAAATTTTATTGGCGATTACCGTTTGTAAAGCAATCGGTTACGCTGTATCTACCCCTGCTTGGGTGCGGGCATTCGATAAAGTAAACATTTTTACGTTCTGTTCGGTTGTCACGTTAACCGCGGCGGTGTTTCCCTTGCTCCTGCTTTCCTCCGTGTCATTCATCGGCTTTCTCTATCTAGCTTACATTATTTTCGGCGTGATGCAGGCGGGCAGCGAACTCGGTTGGCATATGTCCGGCCCCACCTTCGCTAAAGAAGAAGACAGCTCGGTCTTCAGCGGCACGAATGTTTTGACGGTCGGGATCCGCGGCTGCATCGCACCCGCTCTCGGCACGCTGATCTACATGTCCACCAACTCGATTGTGGTCATGCTCACTGCTTCGTTTCTTTGCTTGATTGCATGTGAGCGGATGAGGCATTATGCTAAGAACACTCAAGCGTTCAAACCCGAGGTTGCATGAAAATCGCCATTTTTCCCGGTTCCTTCGATCCCCCTACCCTTGGACATGTCAATGTGATCGAAAGAGCCGCAAAGTTGGTAGACCAACTGATTGTAGCTGTCGGTCATAATCATGAAAAGCCGTATCATCAATTTACCGATCAAGAGCGGATCGATATGTTGAAGAAAGTGCTCAAAGGGATCCGCAATGTAAAAGTGGTGGCGTATGAAGGGTTACTCGTGCAATTTGCTAAAAAGGTTAAGGCGCAAGCAATTGTCCGCTCGATCCGCAATGTGACCGATTACGATTATGAAGTGAGCCAAAGCGGCATGAACCGCGCTTTAAGCGGGCTTGAGACCCTCTTTTTAATTCCCGATGAAAAGTACCGCTCTATCAGCTCCTCGTTGATCAAAGAGGTTGCCAGCGCCGGTCATCCGGTCGATCTCTTCGTTCCAAAAGCGATCGCCAAACAAGTGCTAGAAAGATACCAATCGTTTTATGATCTCCCATTTTGAAATCGAGCCGAGCTGGCAAGCAATCTTGAAAGACGAATTAGCCAAGCCGTATATCCCTTCGCTGGCAGCTTTTGTCGCAAATGAACGTGCGGGTTCGACGCCAGTCTATCCTCCCCAAGAACTGATGTTCAATGCTCTCTTGCAAACGCCTTTTGACCAAGTGAAGGTGGTAATTGTCGGACAAGATCCTTATCACGGCCCGGGACAAGCCCACGGATTATGTTTTAGCGTGCCTAAAGGGATTCCGCCGCCTCCTTCGCTCAAAAACATTTTTAAAGAGCTTGTGGATGATGTGGGCATTCCTGACCCGCCACATGGATGTTTATTGAGCTGGGCAAAGCAGGGTGTGCTTTTACTTAACACGATGTTGACGGTGCGGCAAAGCGAACCTTTGTCTCATCAAAAAAGAGGGTGGGAACATTTTACCGATGCGATCATCCATAAACTCGCGCAACGGCAAGATCCAATGGTATTTTTACTGTGGGGGAAATCAGCTCAGGAAAAATTCAAACACAGCCATACGGCTGGATCGGTTAAAATTCATGCGATCTTGACCGCGCCGCATCCGTCACCGCTTTCTGCGCATCAAGGATTTTTCGGATGCCGCCATTTTTCGAAAACCAATGAGCAGTTAAAAAAGTGGGGCAAAACCCCCATTGATTGGTCGATTTCATAAGTCACTTATTTCATTACACTTACGATTGTACGTCCTGGCTTGCTCAAAAATAAGTAAAGAGTTAAAAGGAAAGTAGATAAGTGTAGGAGTCTTATGGCTAAACAAAATCCATCAGATAAACATTCCCCAAGCCAAACGAACATCGACCCCTCTACACATTTTAAGAATATCTACATGAATCTGTTAAACTCTTCTTCCCATATTCAACAGGGGAAAATCGGGGCGTCAGCGGATGTGGCGTCGCTAGCGTCTGTCTTGCGCGAAGAAGCGATGGAGCAAGCTAACGAATCGTTTGTGAACATGATGGATATCCGCAATCAGTTAACCGAAGCGTATCAAGAAGTTGTCAAACTTCAAACTGCTAGATAAGACAGGACAAACAGGACATCCACGACATACAGGACCTAGACATAGTCCTGTGCGTCCTGTATGTCGTGGATGTCCTGGTCCTTTTAATGAATGAGCGTTGAGATCGCTTGCAAAAGTTCAGTCAGCTCTTCTTTTTGAGATTTGGAAAGACGGACTCTTTCACGAGTGAGGATGGTATAGGCTTTACGCAAGGCACGCAGCGCGTTGTCGCCTTGATTTTGACGTCGCCGGTCCAATTCGTCCAAGGGGAAACGGTCGCGGATCAGTGTCAATAACTCTTCTTTGGTTTCTCCCGCATAGGTTTCGATGATCACCTTTTTTTGATCCAGCGGGCCCTGCCGGCTAGCCAAAGTATAAACCGCTTGGCGGGGCATCTTTTCCAATTGCGGACGCAGCACCTTGGGCAGCGCCTCATAAAACTCAAAATATTGCATGAAGTTATAAGGAGTTTGCCGGTTGCCATAAGTGGCTAACAGCCACGCTGTGAACGCTCCTTCCCGATAATGGGTCAAGATCGCATGCGCTTTTTTAATCCGCTCGCCGTGCAGTAAGGCGGCTTGGTTATTAATCGCTTTCACTTCCGAGGTCAGACTGATGAGATTCTCCAAATCTTGCTGCAGGCGCGATTCATCTTGTGCATGGCCACGCAGAATCTCTTCCAACGTTTGCTTTTCGTGCACACTCAATTCGGACACGCTAAAAATTCCGGCAAAACCAGTGAGGTTGCCGTTGGCTGATTGTTTGGCGAGCGCTGCGATTTTGGAGGTGTGATCTCCTTTTTTCAGCCGTTCGGTTAACAGCGTGTTGACATTGCTCATGCGAACTTCTCCCTGTAAAGCGGCTTTACAATCTTTTTAAAATCTCTTTGCTCAGCTGTTGGTAATCTTCGCAGGCGCGGCTGCTCGGAGCGCAGTCAAATACTGGCTTGCCGAAGACGGAGGCTTCAGTGACGGCGATATCACGGCGGACTTTGGCATCGAATAGTTTGTTCGGGAAGGTGCGTTCAATTACTTCCAGGAACGCGTCATTGCTTTTGCCGCGCGCATTCCAGAACGAAAGGACGACGCCCAGCACATTTAATGGATGGCGCTGTCCGACATTCTCCATAAACAACGAGAGGCGCTCTAATCCTTTCACGCTATAGAATTCTGGAGTGGCGCATACTAAGGCATGTTGAGCGGCAATCAGCGACGATTCGGTCAGCCAGCATAAGGAGGGCGGCGTGTCGATAAAAATAAAATCGTAGTTCAACGGCTTTAGGATATCGCGCAGCCGTTCATGCGAATAGCGATCGGAGGCCAGGGATCCGGTCACTTCGACTCGTTCTAGCCAGGTGTCGGCCGGAATGAGGTCCAAGTTAGGGGTAGTCGTTTGCCGGATCACTTCTGAGACCTGTTTTTCGCCGAGCAGCACCGGAGCCAAGCTATCATGCGCGTCTGGATCAAAGCCCAAGCCGGTTGTTAGGTTGGCTTGGGAATCGAAGTCGACTAGCAACACTTTTTTCTTTGAAAACTTGGCAAAGGCAGCGCCTAAATGCAGCGTTGTTGACGTTTTGGCCGTGCCGCCTTTGAAGCTACTGATAGCGATCGTATGTTTCATTTTCCCCACCCTGAAAAATGTTTAAGAACTCTTGCTATATGGCGATTGCAGCATCCGTTTGGAACGCTCTTCCTCCAGCGTACGGATAAAATCGTTGAGCTGGATTTCTCCATGGACGACGTTATCGCGGGTTCTAAGGTTAATGGTTTTGTGCTCCACTTCCTTATCTCCGATTGTGAGGATGTAGTTCACTTGGTCAAGCTGGGCATTCCGTACTTTTTTGGAAACCGATTCGGAGGAATCGTCAATTTCTACAAGTAATTTGGCAGCTTTCAACTGTTTGGCCAATTCCACGGCATAGTCGTGGTGGCGGTCGGCAACGGTCAGAATCCGGACTTGACGCGGGCTGATCCAGAGCGGAAATTTGCCGGCGAAGTGTTCGATCAAAATGCCTAGGAATCGTTCGAGCGAGCCACAAATCGCGCGGTGGATCATGATCGGACGTTTCTTGGTGCCATCGGAGTCGGTGTATTCCAATTCAAACCGTTCAGGCAGCGCCATGTCTAACTGGATGGTGCCCAGCTGCCAGCTGCGGTTGATCGCATCACGGATATGGAAGTCGATTTTTGGACCGTAAAAGGCCCCATCGCCGGGGTTGATGCGGTACTCCTTGCCGGAGGCATCGAGCGCGCCTTTTAAACCAGCGGTGGCCACTTCCCACTCCTCATCGGTTCCGATGGTGTTCTTTTCGGGTTTGGTGGAAAGTTCCAAACGGTAATGGAGATCGAATGTGGAATAGAGTTCGTCGGCGAACGCGATCGCTTTGGCGATCTCGCTTTGAATGTCGGAAGGCTTCATGAAAATGTGCGCATCGTCTTGGTGGAAGCCGCGGACGCGCATCAGCCCTGAGAGGGCTCCTGAAGGCTCATAGCGGTGCACGTTGCCGATCTCGGCAACCCGCAGCGGCAAGTCGCGGTAACTATGGATCCGGCTTTTGTAATACAGCATGCAGCCGGGGCAGTTCATCGGTTTGATCGCGAAATCGCGCTCTTCTACTTCGGAAGTGAACATATTTTGACGGTAGTTCGCCCAGTGGCCGGACAGCTCCCACAGTTCGCGGGTCATCATGGTCGGAGTTTTGATCTCGATATAATCGTACCGTTCCATCATTTCGCGCATGAATTCGATGATTTTGTTCCAGATGATCAATCCCTTAGGATGGATAAACGGCATGCCGGGCGCTTCTTCTTTGAGCGAGAACAGGTCGAGTTTCGGCCCTAGGACTTTATGATCCCGTTTTTTCGCTTCCTCGAGGAGTTGCAGGTATTCTTTGAGTTGTTTGCGGTCGGGAAAGGTAATCCCATAGATGCGGGTCAGCATTTCATTTTGGGAATCGCCATGCCAGTAAGCCCCTGAGGTTTTGGTCAATTTGAGCGCTTTGATTTTGCCAAGATTGAACAAGTGCGGTCCGCGGCAGAGATCGAAAAATTCCCCTTGGTGGTAGCCGCTGAGTTCGCTGCCGGCGTCGAAACTATTGATCAATTCGCATTTATACGGGTTGTTGATAAACGCTTTTAACGCCTCATCTTTGGTTTTGAACACTTCCCGTTGCGACACATAGTTTTCGTCGACGATTTTTTCCATCTCTTCTTCGATTTTAGGCAGATCATCTTCGGAGATTTGCAAATCGGCGAAATCGTAGTAAAATCCGTTTTCGATTGGCGGTCCAATCGTCGGTTTGGCGGAGGGATAGAGGCGTAAAATCGCTTGGGCAAGGACGTGTGCGCTGGTATGCCAGAACACTTCTTTGCCTTGCGCATCTTCAAAATTCCACAAGATCACTTCATCGCCGTCTTTCAGTGCAGTCGACAGATCTACCGTTTTGCCATTAATGTGGGCAGCCAAAGCTTGATTGGGTCCGCGCAAATTGAGTTTTTCTGCTAGATCTTTGGCAGTGCTGCCGGCTGGCATCTCATACGATGAGCCATCTTTAAGTCGAAGTTTCATATAAACAAATCCTAAAAAGTGTTGACGTGTAAAACGAACATTTTACTTAATCAGAGGGCTAAAATGAAAGGGTAAACTTGAATCCGATCGATTAACTGAAATCAAAACCACAGAGACACAGAGGCACAGAGATAAAAACCAAACAATGATAAACTGATTTTCTTTGCTTCTTTGCCTCTGGGCCTTTATCT
>JAGVLX010000137.1 GCA_020054065.1 Parachlamydiales bacterium
CAGCCTGTAAGGCTGAAGGTATAGAAGCCTAGGGTGTAAACCCTAGGACAAAATTGTTTTTCTGGTGGCAATAGAGGAGGGGAAATACCTGATCCCATCCCGAACTCAGAAGTCAAGCCCTCGATCGCCGATGGTACTACACGCAAGAGTGTGGAAGAGTAGGTCGCCGCCAGGTTTTTTTAGTATAGATCAGCCCTTTGGTTAACTCCAAAGGGCTTTTTTTGTTTTAGAGGGGACGAAGGAGACCTAGGGGACACACAGGATTTTGTCTTTGTTAGCCAAAAGTAAAAATGTCCTGTATGTCCCCTAGGTCTCCTTCGTCCCCTTTGTCCCCTTTTTCTAATTAACCTTCTCTTTTAATTCTAAGTCTGTTATTATTTTTTCATTTTAAAAAGGAATGATAATAATGGATTCACTTTCAATCAGCACTAATCAATTACTAATTTCTAATAAATTTTATAGTAAAACTGATTTCTTTGCTCTAGGATACCAGGTCGCATTCCATAATAAAAAAAACAAATTATGCTTGAAAAGGGCTGTACAAATCACCCCTGACCATACAACAAATCTATCTGATATTGTCACGCACATCAATCAACTCCAAAAACCCATCTTTAAATCGCTTGCTAACTTTCGAAATCTATTTCAAAAACTAAAACAGATTAACTCCTTAATTGGTTCGAATCAGCCAAAGATTAACTTGATTGCTTTCAACAATAATCTTCAACCGGAAGCTAATGAAATCAGAGAAAGACTTTGGGCTGTGCATGCGACTTCTGTTATTCCGCAAGACAGCGAATTAAAAGTTTTTAATAGCATCATGAATGACAAGCCTCTCGTTTTTAGAAAAGAAGAAGTAGGCGTATCTAGAACCTTACACTTTGCGATTGGAGAACTCGTACGGCCTCATGGTAAAACTCAAACTTGGGATTATGTTCCATTTGCTATCTTAGTTCCTTTCGGCGTACTTCTAGATACAGCAAAAGTCATCAATATTTTTACTTATGACACGATGGTTCTTGGCAACTGGAAAATTCCTGTTTCTGCAATCTTAATTGTTCCCGAAGAGATGGTTCAGGTTGCAACCGCTAATTATCCTTTTAAAATTGTTACCTATCCCACTGCACATATGACCTTACGAGAAGCGGTAAGTAGGGAAATTTTACAACAGAAGGGGATTCAGGTTTCGATGACAAATAGGGTTTGCGGATTAGGTGCAAGAGCATTTATTGATGGTGAAATAAATATCAATTCAATGTCTTTCTTTAATTCCATTTTTACAGCTAATTCTGATCTTTCTTTTGGTGATGCATCCCACTCGTTAAGAGGCCGAGCTGAAAGTTTAGGTCATATCCGTTTAATTACAAGTGATATTCATCAACTATCGACAAACTTCCCAAGAATAAAAGCCCCTTTTTTACAAATGCATATTCTTATTCATATCAAAGGTTGTGCAGTCATCCTCCAACACCATTTAGAACGAGCGCAAGGTTATTTGACTCTTGCTGATCAGGATAAAATTAAAGGATACATTAGTCGCTGTGAATCCGTTTTTAGCTTGTCACAACAAAACCTACCTTACAAATTACAGGCGCGTCTCTTCCATCATCTCAGCTATCCCGAATTAAGAATCTATCAACTACAGCATCCTGAAATTTTTAAAACATGCTACAATGAATTTGAATTTGAAACCTTATGGGCATTGTCTAGATGGCTTTTCCTTGGACTTACAAAAGCAAAAATTGAACAATTAGAAGTTTTGTATAATGCATTGATGGAAGCCTGGATCAAAACAAAACCGAAAAAGATTTCCGCTGAGTTTGTAAGCTTAATGAATGATTACTTGGAAGAAGATTCCAAAACTTCTGAAACCATGTTATATATATTAAGACTAGAATCCACTCGGAGATATCTTCAAACGGTAACAGACTCCCCATTAAAATTGAATTATGGTGCAGCGACAGTTAGAGAGGTTCTTCAGTCTCACGTTAAATTGGGCTATTTATGTGTTGGCGACAAACATATTTTGCAGGAGACTATCGATCGTTATTCACGAGAAAAGCCCGAGCAAATGCACCTCATTTTGAGATGGCGCTTTATTCCGTTAGAAACTAATTTAAATAAAATGAGATCAAGCTTTTCAGCATTAGAGGAAGCTGATGAATTTATACAAAGTCTTGACGAGCAAATTTCGTCATTACATGTTCCTTTAATGTTAGGAGATGATAATGAAGATACGGATATGGTCATGCAGGGCACGGAAACTCTTCAGTTTTATAAAAAGCATTTTAGATCACCAGCTCAGATGTGGAAGCTTCTCGGTTTAGAAAAGGAGTTTGGATTGCTTTTTAACAATGAAGATGAAGTCTGGAATTCAGGGATGTCTTTCATGACCATATATAATATTTTGAGGATGCCTTCATTTAAAATATGATCAATCTATTGCTTAGCGATTGAAGCATGATTTCGATATCACTTCGAGTATCTTTTGGGTCTTATTATTAACTTGTTTTAAAAGTTAATAACCACTATTATTCTCTCCTGATTTAACAAGGAATGATAATAATGGATGCTTCTGTAAATGCTTTTTTACTTAAAAATAAGACCTCATTTTTATTTAGCAACGATCGTTTTGTTGCACTCAGCGACTCTATTTTTACCCTGCACAATAATCAGCTATACCATCACGCCGTAGCGCCGCTTGTAGCAACTTATCAGTATCCCTACGTCGCTACAACGTTCAACTGCACATTCGGCCGATTTACCAGGCTCCATCTTCCACAGCCTGGCATTTGGCGTACTGTCCTGGCTTCCTTGTTTTGGTGGGGATTAAGTTGGTACCAAAAGAGCCCTTTGATGGTGCTTTCGCATTCAGAGCACCGGGTGGCGAATCAATTAGAAAATTTTTTAACCAAGGCTGAACCAGCAAGTGGTTCCTCCTAGAAGCGTGCTTGAGATCCCTTTTTGGCAAAACGGGATTAAACTTTCGCTTATTGATTGCAAAGGCCCGTAATCAGCTTGTCCTTCCAAAAACATTGGAGTTCATGTTGAACTTTACCTATTGCACCCGCAATATGCGGCCAGAAGAGGTACGTCCTTTTATCGCTCGCTTGAAAAGCGTCCATGCGATGATAAAAATAGACGACCTTCCCTTACCGAGGGAAAAACTTTCGCTCAAAGAACTCGCGAGACTGACAGCGCTTGCCAAGTTAAATATTCCTGAAGAATTAGGATCTTGCGACCTTTTGCGCGATTTGAAACAAGCTCAAGACTTATCAAGACAAATCCTCGAGTTGCTGCAACTGAATTTTGGAGCGGTGAAGGACGGAGCCTTTTGTCTCATGGATGCACGCCGCATCTATCCCTTGAATCAAGATATCTTGCCTTTTTATATGCGTCCGTCGTTTATGCGATATTTCCATTGCTCGCTCAAGACAACGATTGCAGACGCAAACGATCAGATGAAAATTAAGCCCGTAGAAGCGCACTTGGTTGTGGGTGATCAGTTTATTTTTGATGAATTGATGAATAAACCAAAACGGTTAATCGCTCATCGCATCTATGAAATCGCGTTTGAACGCCTGCTAACAGAGCAAGGAAGACACGCTCTTCGCGCAGAAAGATTTAATGACAATATGGAAATGATCCAAAGAGTGCAAAAGATGTTTACGTTGTGCTTAAGCATGCGGTGTCTGCATCAACAGCAACAGGGAACTCATTTAACCGGATTGTGGGGACAACTCAATTCGCTAGTCTTTAAAAAGTTGCCTTATAGAGATCTAGATCAACATGTGGATTTAGCAAAGCGCCAAATGATGTGTTCAGAGGTGATTGCTAAGATTGTCATCCAAGCGATTAAAGAGCTTAATATGGCTATTGATATTATGGCTCATCGAGAGATGTCAGTACCCTTAAAACCAGAGGAGATCCCCGAGGTAGAGGCTGCTACAGCTCAGCGTTTGGCATTTACCCCCTTTAGATATGTGAACTCTCCCTTTGCCGCAGATGTCGATTTAAATAAGATTACGCCGTTGGATTTCAGCCTCAATCCGAACTTGGTGGAGACACAAGTTCATTTAGGCAAATTGCCGCTCTTTGTCAATATGGACGAAGTTACTTGATGACTAAGTTAGACTCTGCTTGCCCATACGGCAAGTAGAGCTAATGCAGCCGGCAAGGCTTGAATGTAGAGAATCGAACGCTTAGCAGTGGCAGCTCCATAGACGCCCACAACGACGATTGCTCCTAAAAAAAATGTTCGCAAGGCTAGTTGGAAATGGAGATCGGTCACAAAAAATGACCAGATTAAGCCCGCGGCCAACACGCCATTATAAATTCCTTGATTCTTAGCGACGACAGCCGAATGGGCGGCTGCTTCGGGAGTCATATGGAAAATTTTTAATCCGGTAGGTGTCTGCCATAAAAAAGTTTCTAAAACCAGAAATCCGATGTGCAATAAAGCGACCAGGGCGGTCAACATACCGGCTAAAACCATACATCCTCTTATTTTTTTGATAAATATTCGATAATCGCCGGACAATATTTTGGCAAATCTTCCGGAAAACGGCTAGAGATAAAATGTTTATCTGACACCACATCCCTATCTTCCCATTTGGCTCCTGCATGCACCAAGTCATCTTTAATAGAGCTCACTGAGGTACAATGAATCCCTTTTAAAATGTCTGCTGAAGCAGGAATCCATCCAGCATGGCAGATGAAAGCAATCAACTTCTTCTGTTCATTAAATGTTCGGGTGAGATCCAGAACTCTAGAGCTTCGGCGTAGCTTGTCGGGAGCGTATCCTCCAGCTAACACGAGGGCATCAAAATCGTTCGCATCGACGCGATCGAATCGTGCATCGGCGATGAACGGATAGCCGTGGACGCCCTTATAGGTTTCACCCTGTTTTTCACCGGCAACCACGACTAGTGCTCCTTCTTCTAAAAATCTGATGCGTGGATAGAGAAGCTCAAGATCTTCATATTGATCCGCCACAAACATGAGAATTTTTTTATTTTTTAATTTCATACGGATCTCCGGGTTGAACTCTATGAAATTAAGGATTGACGAACAAACGATAATAGTCAAATATTCGACTAAATAACTGAGAATTAGCCTTTTGGAAAAATGGTATAAAATTGATATAGGAGAATAAAATGGAAGGAAGTCGACCGGCCGCAGAGGCCACCTTAGTGTGGAAAGGGTGTGAGTGGGTAAATTTAAAATTATTTATATATCCTTAACATTCCCGTGTTATAATCTTATATTTAAATAAAACTTACCATTCTATAAGGAGATCACTCATGCAGCCAGCTTTACAAACAGTCGGTTCTTATGCGGCACTTCGTCAATTGAATTGGCGCCAGGGCAACGATGCAGAGGTTGAAAAATATCTATACCCGGCAGCGATTCGCTTTCGGATTAAAGCCATTGCCGAGAAAGTGGGCGCCCATGCGAAGACGGCATCAGATCTTAAACAAAAACCCGAAAATGTCTCTTTTTCCTTAGTGGACATCAGTGAACAGAGTGTGGCAGAAAAAGAAGCAAAGCAGCATGAGCCGATTTATATATTGGCTGAAAAAGCCTCTCAAATTGATAAACTGTTTATCACCAGAATCACTGATCAGGCCGTTTCGCTAGCTGAAAGAGAGCAGATCATGGTGGATCGTCAAGAGATGCAGACGATGGCGATCTTATTTGCGCTGCGTGATGTGCAGGGGTTAACCAAGGAATTAGTAGAAAAATATCCGTCCTTAGATCCAGTGGCGATTTTCAAAAATGAAATGGAAGAAGAGTATAATCAGTCCGGCGCTGAAATCATCAGCCTCTTTAACAAAATGAAAAACGGTGTTTGTCCTGTAAATGCCCTTTTGATTCAAAATTTGAAAGGGGCTTTGGAAATCAAACAAGCTTTATTAGAAAAGGTGCAAACGGGCAGCCTAAGTAAAGATCCAGTCTTAGAAAAGGAAACGATTCAGGAAACATTCTTGAATATCATGCATAAAGACAATATCGGAGATAACGATATGATGCACTTGCAAGCTGTTTTAGATGCCGCAAGAGCAGCTAAAGTCTAAGCCAAGAAATGATATAATTTTATCGCAAAGGCACAAAGAAAAAATTTTCTCTGTCCCTTCGTGCCTTTGCGTGAAGATTTATCTTTGAAAACGGTTGTCTCGGTTCAACGTCTGGCATTGCGGGCATTTGGTGATCTCTTTGTTTAACGACGTCATATAGACGCTTTGGCAAAATTCGCAAATGTGCAGCTCGTGCTGCGGGCGAAATCGAGGTCTTTGCCGATAAACAAAATGGTGATACACCCAAATCCCTAACACCAGGCAGCAAGTCAATCCTAGATAGATCATCAAGGCAGTATTGGGGGCCAGCTCAATCATGGTTCTGCCACGGTAAGGATGAGTTCGACATCGCCTGCAACAAAAGGTTCTCCCGTATCCACTTTAAGGGTGATGGTTGTTAGGGCTTCTTCCATCTGCTTGCGTTGTTCTGTCGTTACAAACGGCTCTTGAGCGTGAAACCAGATCACCTTGCCGCTGTCTGTTTCCACTAAGATTTGATAAACTTGCTGGCTGCGGCTGAGCTTGCGGATCGGTGGTTGCGTCGTGAGTTCAGGGGTGGTGGCTTCAAACGGATGTTCGGCCAAAGCTCCAATGGGTACGATTTGAATCGGTTTATAATGGAGCGGTACGTTAATCACCGGCAACGGCAGGAAAACAGTTGTGAACAGGCTGGGAAAGGTGGGTTGGGTTTCTGGAGGTAAATAGACCTCCTTGGGGAGCTGCTTTTCGGGATGCTGGATTTGGACCTGATCTCCTGCAAGCAGGCGCTCCGCAGTCACCTGAACATAGGGGTGCACCACATCGGAATGAGTGAGGGTAAAAGGGCGCACTGTGAATAAGAGCAGTCCTAAGACATGAACCCCTAAAGCAATGCCCAGCGCTGTCCACAAATACCGGCTGCGAAGCGCTTTGCTGACCCCGATGGTTTGATCCCGTTTGATCGTTAACATTAGCTTTCTTCGTTGGTTTTATACACTAAACGTACGCAGGTGCCGCACTCCTGAGCGATGGAAAAGAGCTGCAAGAAAGAACCATAATCCACACGTCGGTCGACACTCAACACCACGGTTGGTACCACCCCTTTATGTTCTTTTTTCAGTTGCTCAATGTCCGCTAAGAGCTGTTCTTTCAGCGAACCTAAATCGACAATCGCTTTTTTGGAGCCTACATAAATGACGTTTTGGGCATCCATCACCACCAATAATTGGGTGGTCAGCGGCTGGGCATCTTTATTCAAGACCGGGTTTTCGATGTTCAACGATTTAAGGGGAAGGATATCGGAGGTAATGATAAAAAAGATGAGGAGGAGGAAGATCACATCAACCAGCGGGGTCATATCGATCAAGGTATGGGAGTGCTTGAGCCTGGTCTTAAACTTCATAGGCGAATCCGTCATCCCGATGGATCAGCATATCCACAATTTCAGAGGATGTCGTTTGAATTTCTAACACGAATCCCTCCACGCGGCTGACTAAATAATTGTAAGCAATCACAGCGGGGATGGCGACAACCAAACCGGCGGCGGTTGTGATCAGGGCGTACTCCATTGCTTCGCCAATCTGGGTTGCAGAGATATCCGCCAGACCGCTGAGGCGCATTTCTGCAAAGGCTTGGATAAATCCTAAAACTGTTCCTAACAATCCAATTAATGGAGCAATTGTCGCGATGATCGATAAAATTTTGGCGTTTTTTTCCAGCTTGGCAATCTCCATGGTGCCGCTTATTTCCATCGCATGCTGAATATCTTCTTTGCTGCGGTTGTGTTTGCACAAGCCGGCTTTAATGATGTTGGCGACCGTTCCACCTGTCTCTTCACAGATCCGGATCGCATCCACCAAATTGCCGTCATGGATCGCTTGGCGCAAACTAATCACCAACTTGTTGGTATCGGTTTCCGAGCGATGAAGTTGGATCAGCCGTTCGATAAAGATCGTGAATCCTAATAACGAACACGCTCCAATGATCAGCAAAATAATATTCCAATTTGACCGGAAATCAAAAATGGCAGCGGCCGCAACATCAAGGGGATGGATGTCCATAGTTTAATTTTTCCTTAGCTTTTAAAGCCCACTCTCCATTTTTATTGGCCAGGGCTTCAAGTTGTTTCAGCGCCAATTCCGGGCGCCCTTGTTTTTCATAGATCTCCGCACGCAAGAACATGGCTTTTAAGCGCAAACCGGAAATCAAGTCGGCGTTGATCGCTTTCGATAAAATCAGCATCGCCTCATCGTAATGATGCAGGGCTTGCTGGCAAAGGCTTTGCTGGATCCACAGGTCAAGTTGCTGATCAGAACTTAACAGCTTCCCTTTCGCACACTCTTCTGCCTGTTTGTAAGCTTCCGCGGCCGCCAGGTAATCTTGCCGTCCGTACGCGTGCGCTCCTTTTTCAGTCCAGGCACGGGATAAAAAATAACCGCGCGAGATCGCTTGCTGGCGGTATTGGCTGATCATGTCATCTAAAATAGCGTCCGATTGAAGGGGTTCTCCATTTTTATACAAGCTTTGGGCAAGCAGGAGTTCACTTTCCGCTAACAAGGCGGGATACGCCTCTTCCTGCTTTAAACGAGCCGTTAACGCATGCTCACGATTGTTGAAATCACTGCGTATCTGTTTCAGCACATCAATCGCATAGTCTTGATAAATCTGTTGTTTTGTGCCACGCGACTCATTGGCAATGGCGATGTTACATTTAGCACGTTCTAATTCGCAGCGGTAACGTAACGCAATAAAATAGGGCTGGCTGGATACACTTTGGGCGGGCAAGGCATCAAAGGCGGACTCTCCCTCATGAAAGGCGGTGATGGCGCCGGCTAAATTTTTCTTGCGGACGCGCTCCAACCCGATGAAATAGTACGCTTGAACCAAGTAGGGGGAGCGGGGAAACCGGCTGGCCATCCCTTCCAAATGTTTGATGGGGGCAGTTTGTCCATTAAAATAGTCCGCATAAGGGTAATAGGTCAGATACGCTTCAGCGGCATGCGGGGAGTGAGGGTAGTTCTCATAGAGTTCCTTCCGCAAGGCTTGAATCTCTGCTAGAGGGGCTTGATTTTTTTCTAAGGCGCGGCTGCCAAAAAATAAGGCTTCCGGCTTATAGGGGGCCTCTGGCTGCTTGGTAATCATTGAATAGAGGAGGGCTGCTTCAGCAAAATCTCCTTTTTGATAGGCCGCCGTTGCAAGGGTATACAGGGCAGGAACGGTGAATTCATCCGGCGGCGCATCTTTTAAAACCGCCCTGATGAGGTTTTCCCCTTCGATTTGCCGTTGGGGAGGGCCTTCCAACTGCGCGAGCTGAATGCCGACCATCCCTCTAAGATAGGTTAATCTTCTTAAATCCTCTGGCTGGATCTGCGCTGTCTCCATGTAACGGCTTAAAATTTGATCGGCTTGATGAGAATCCCCGCGGGCCGCGTGCGCAAGCGCAAGCAGCCGGCATTCATCCGGGGAAGAGGGGGGCGTTAAGGTATCGCACACCGTTTGATAGTGGGCATCTTGGTAAAGGGCCTGGGCGAGTGCTGTTTTTAAATGGGGAGTTAATTCGGAGTTTTCCGCATGCGCAAGCATGGCGCGAAACCGTTCTGCACTCTCAGTGTAACAACCTTGAGCATAGAGGTCATGGGCCTGAGCCAACGATTCACAGGTTGGTGCGGCCATTCCAGCGGCCATTGGCAGCCAAGCGAGGAGGATGGAGAACGGTTTTAACATATGATGACAGGATAGCGGATTTGGAAAAAATCTGCACGAGGATTGGCGGTTTTCGGCTGAGGGATTGTTGTAACATAAATTACCACCGAGCCACAGAGAACACTGAGAAAGGATGAGGGGATGAGGGGGATTATCTAGTTAAGCGGCCTAATTCTCTCTATCTCCCCTTGCTCAGTGACTCAGTGGTGAAATGATAAAAATAAGATCTGAAGGAGTGAAATTTTTTTGCTGACAATAAATCAAGAATCTTGAAATGAGATTTCAACCCTTATAATATGTTGTAAGGGCATTCATTCCCGTTTTGCGGTTTTATGAATCCCAAAAAAATCGATTCGCGAAACGCTTTTTTGCAAAAATAAATGTTGCACATTATGTCTAAAGTTAATATTCAGTATATCGTCATGAAAATGAAAATAGGAGGGATAACCCCATGGCACTTAAAGACAACATCAAACACTTGAGAGAATTGCTTCACAATATCAGCCACGATTTAGAAAAAGCTGAAAACGGCAACAAAGCCGCTTCCCAGCGCGTACGCACTGGTACCGTCAGACTCGAAAAAGTCGCAAAGCAATACCGCAAAGAATCCATCAAGAGCGAAAAACAGACAAAAGGCACAGGCCGCAGATCAGGCAAAAAAGCCGCTGCACCTAAAAAAGGTAAGGCAACTCCAGCTAAAGCTGCAAAGAAACCAGCTAAAAAAGCTCACTCTGCAAGACCAAGAGCTTTCGCCGTTCGTCGTCCTACCGCTAAACTGCCGCTCAAACGCGCTAGCTTCTAATTTGAAGTCACAAGCTCGCAAGACTTTAGGGAGGTGCCAACCTCCCTTTTCTATTTATAGACCATATGAAAAATAAACCCCTACGCATCGTTGAAGTATCGATCGACCGCTTGTCCAAAGACGGGTTCGGCATCGGTTCTTCTCACCTGTCCGATGGAAAACCGATTGCCGTCGAAGTTCCATTCACCATGCCCGGCGACCAAGCCAAGGCCAAATTGCTCCGCAAACGCTCGGGAATCTACGCAAGCATCAATGACGGAATCATCAGTCCCGCACCAGAACGGATCGCCGCGCGGTGCATCCACTTTGGGGAGTGCGGCGGATGCCGCTGGCAAATGATTCCCTACGCCAAACAGTTAACCATTAAAGAGTCTCTGGTTAACTCGTATTTTCACCATCTATTGGACAATGTCGTCTTCAATCCGATCGTCCCTTGCGCGACGCCGTGGAACTACCGCAATAAAATGGAGTTTTCCTTTTCCCGCAGCACTCAAATGGAACGATTTTTAGGGATGATCCGGCAAGGCAGCAAAGGGCGTGCTTTCCATTTGAAAGAGTGTCATCTGGTCAATCCCTGGTTTTCGAAGGGTGTAGAGGCGACCTATGAGTGGTGGGGGGAGTCCGGATTAGATGCCTACTTTCCTCCCGGCAATCGCGGTTCGTTAAGGACGCTGACCTTACGCGAGGGAATGCGCACTGGCGATCGTTTAGCGTATCTGACCGTCTCAGGAAATCCCGATTACGCCTTAAAAAAAGGGCAGATTGATATCTGGGTTGCGGCAATGAAGCAAGCGGTGGCTCCGGCGGAGCCGCAAACGTTGAGCTTGTTCCTACGCATCCAGCATATTGCCGAGGGGAGTAAAACGCAGTTTTTTGAAATGCATCTGGCCGGTCCTGATCATATCCGGGAGGAGCTGCATCTTTTTCCGCAGGCGCCGCTCAAGTTCAAAATCAGCCCGACAGCTTTTTTTCAGCCTAATACGCTCCAAGCCGAAAAACTGTATCAGCTGGCCTTGGAGCACGCTGGAATTTCCGCGCAGCATGTTGTGTATGACTTGTATTGCGGAACCGGTACCCTAGGAGTTTGTGCAGCCAAGACCGCGCGGCAGGTGTTTGGGATCGATATCGTCCCAGAAGCCACGCTTGATGCGGTGGAAAATGCCCGCATTAATGGCATTGAAAATTATGTCGTCTTCACGGGCGATGTCGGTAAAGTGTTAACCGATAAGGCAGGGGAGATTCCGCCGCCGGATGTGATTTTGGTTGATCCGCCGCGATCAGGTTTGGATGCAGCGGCTGTGGCGCATCTCATTCGACTGGCAGCGCCAACGATTGTGTATGTGTCGTGTAATCCAAAGACACAAGCGATTAATGTCGAAGAGCTTATGAAAAATGGCTACCGGCTTGAATCGCTGCAGCCAGTCGACCAGTTTCCGCACACGATTCACATTGAAAATATTGCTGTGCTTAAGAGGCGACAGTAGAACCAGGACAACACGACCAGTCTTGATTGTCCTGGCCCTGTTTAACTTGTGAGGTGATTCAGCTGAGTATGCAGATCACTCAAAATCTGTTGGAACAACGCATCAACCTCAGCATCGCCCGATTGCCAATCGGGTGACATCCTATCGATCAATTGTGCGTGCTGGCTTAAATAAAAAATGTGATTTTGATGTTCCTTGGGGAGCTTTTCAATCTTAGCCTTTAAAATCCGTGCGAGAAACACAATGCTTTGAAGGGTGTACTTCGCGCCGCTCACCTGATCTTTTGCATCTATCCCGATCTGTTTTTGGTAGCAGATCGCTCTTAATTGCAAGCCCAGTAAAAAGGTAATTTCTTTAATTCTTGCTGAGATAACATTTCCCATCGACGATTCGGGGGTCAACGTTTGCACCCAGTGATTGACGGGTCTTAAGGCATCTGCAAAGGGGATCATAGCTTGGAACGCTTGTTGATAAAACAGGCTTAAACATTGATTAAAATAGTGTACCCGCTGTCCCAATGCCACATACAACAGGGGATTGACCGGAAGGACACATCCCTCTTTCAAATGGAGTTGCTCCACATTCACACAAAACAAGGTAAGGTGATTTAATAGGCTATGAACTCTTTCCAGATTATCCCGGTTAAGGGGCAACCAGCTCTGTTTCATCAGTTCTAAAAAGACATTCTCAACGAGTTGATCTCTGACGGTTAATTCGATGAGGCAACGCAAACATTGCACCTGGCACAGAACGGCTTCGTACTTGCCTAAACGAAGTTTAGCATTTTGATCTTCACTTTCTTGGTAATACACGATTCTTTCAGTGATTTTCTTTTTTAACTCATCCAATGCGTATTTGAGGTCTCTTAGATTTTGGCAATGTCCATCTAAGTCCAGGGATGCCTTGGAAATGCCTTGCTTATCATGCATTTGCGGAGGAAGTGCGCGCATTTGCAGCATCTGATGCGCACGAGTGAAATAGGAGGAACATTCTTGCTCAATCCGTTTTGTGAGCTCAGTGAGATGGCCTGTGACCTCTTGATAAATAGATCCTTTCGCATTCAGGCTGGCCAATTGCATCATTAAGCTGAGGATTTCCGGATCGGCGATTTCACACCCTGTCACGGGTGGCAGCTGTACGATGGGATGGACAGGTCCTGATCCTGCTCCGATGGCGGTGGCTGCGGAGCAGACGCGCCCCACTTCAGGCGAAGTTTCTGTTGATGTGACTCTGTTTGTATTACCATGACTTAAAGGTGGTAAACTAAAGGCTCTTTCCATGATTAGCCCTAATTATATTATGAAATAATTTTGTTAAGTATATGATTATAAATGATTAATTATTAAAATTGTGTTAATTTTACCTATCTTGGCCGTGCACTTAATAGGAGAAATGTGATATCTTCGCCTAATCCTATTAAAATCAAATTGTTATATGCGTTTTTCCGTCCTTAAAACCGATCCGAATACCAAGGCCCGTCTAGGGAAGATTGAGAGCGCCCATGGGGTGATTGAAACCCCTATTTTTATGCCCGTTGGGACCCGCGGAAGTGTCAAAACCCTTACTAATCAACAACTTCATGACGCTGGTGCTCAAATCATTCTAGGAAATACTTACCATCTGATGCTGCGGCCGGGAATGGAAATCATCGAAAAAGCCGGCGGCCTCCACCGCTTCATGAACTGGGACAAACCGATCCTTACGGACTCCGGCGGATATCAGGTGTTCTCTCTCTCTAGCCTCAACAAAATCACTGACGATGGGGTTAAATTCCAATCCCATATTGACGGTTCTCGCCATTTTCTCGGCCCCAACGAAAGCATGCAAATCCAAAAAACGTTGGGAGCTGACATCGTCATGGCGTTCGACCAATGTTCGCCCTATCCGGCAAAACCGGAAGAGGTCGAAAAAGCAGTCATGCGCACAACTAAATGGGCCCGCATTTGTCGTGATTTTCCGCTTCAACCCCACCAAAATCTCTTTGGAATCGTCCAAGGCGGCGTCATCCCTGAACTCCGTCAAGCTTCCGCGGAATCGCTCGCCCCGCTCGATTTTGCGGGCTACGCAATCGGCGGCCTTTCCGTTGGTGAACCAGCGGCGCTTATGTATTCGACCATTGAACATACCGAGCCACACCTTCCCGCACACAAACCCCGCTACCTCATGGGTGTGGGCACTCCGCGCAACATCATCGAAGCAGTGGTGCGCGGCATCGACATGTTCGACTGTGTCATGCCCACCCGCAACGCCCGCAACGGTACTGCCTACACGTGGTCGGGCAAGATCCAAATCAAAGCTGGCCGCTATGCCGACGATTTTTCCCAGCTCGATCCAGACCTCCCGTGCTACACATCGAACTTCTCCAAAGCGTACCTACGCCACCTTCTCAACGTTGATGAAATCACCGGACTTACTCTCATTACCATTCAAAACATTGCCTTTTATCTTGATTTCATGCGCCAATTACGGCAAGCTATCGATTCAAATACCTTGAGTAGTTTTTACGAGCGCATCTGCTCGATTTACCCTGATTAAAAAAGGACAATCTTCATGAAAATTTTCTTAACTACCCTCCTTATCACCCTATCTTCAACCCTCATGGCGCAAGACCTTACGGAAGCTCCCGCCGCTTCCGATAGCATGTGGCAAACGTTCATCCTTATCGGAACCGCGGTGCTCTTCTTCTACTTCATCCTCTATAGACCCGAGCAAAAGCGGCGCAAAGCCCTCGAAGAACAACGCAGCGCCCTCAAAAAAGGGGATAAAGTCGCTGCCGTCGGCATCATCGGCACCGTCTCTCAAATCCTCGACAACACCGTCATTCTCCGCATGGTCGACGGCTCCAAAATCGAAGTCCTCAAAGCCGCTATCACCGACATCTTCCCACCCAGCGACGATAACAAAAATACTGTTGCTAAGGATGAAGAAGATTAACTTTAGCGCGCCCAGCGCGCTTTGGAGAGACAATTGCATAATTCTGAAAAACATGAATTGTTTTGATCTCGCTGACGCTCGATCAAGAAAAGGCGCTTTTTTGATTTTTGCAATTGTCTCTGGAGTGCGGTGCCTCGGCTTATCACGGAAATTTATGTTTGGACCCGCTCAGCAGACAGATTAAGAAACGTTTATCCTGATCGTCCCTGTTTACCCTTGTCCTTATTTTTTCTTAGGTAAGGGAATCAAACACCTTGCTTTTGTAATCCATTACTTTTTACGAGCATAAGTGTTTTTATAGACCACCCTTTTTGAGTCAATAGTTCTATCAAGCCAATTATATAATTGAATAAGTAAATAGATTACTTCGCTATTGAGCGATAGAATCTTGCTCTATAACTCATTTTTTTGTATAATTCTGAGTTATAGAACCAAGGTCTATCACTTATGCGCTGGAATTGGGAATTATCAAATTGGCCAAAATTTCAATACAATGCGGACGCTATTGTCTCATTGGAAAAAAAATTTTTAATGGCAGTTGGGAGTGCATTTGTTTTTTTAAAGAATGTAGAAAAGCAGGAATACAATCAGTTTATTGTTGAGGTGTTAAGTCAGGAAGGAATCGAAAGCGCTAAAATTGAAGGAGAGTTACTAGATAGGGAAAGTTTGCAGTCTTCAATAAAAAAACAATTTGGAATCCAAAACGATGGAAAAAGGCAACCACCAAAAGAACTGGGAATGGCCGAACTGCTTTGTGATGTGTATGGTTCTTTCGCTAAGCCCTTAACCCATGAAATGCTGTGGGACTGGCATAAGAAACTGTTCCGAGATCAATCACAGCTTACAGATTTGGGAACCTATCGCACACATCCGGAACCCATGCAGATTGTTTCTGGACGTTACGATCGTACCGAGGTCTTTTTTGAAGCTCCGCCTTCCTCGAGAGTTTTAGATGAAATGAATACGTTCATTGACTGGTACAACACGTCTCTTTCCTCTGAACCCATTTTGGGAAGGGCAGCGATCGCTCACGTCTATTTTGAAAGTATCCATCCTTTTGAGGATGGCAATGGAAGAATTGGAAGAGTGTTGATTGAAAAAATGTTATCTCAGAACATTGGCAAGCCTGTATTGATTGCTATTTCGAAAGTATTGGAAAAAAGAAAAAAGGAATACTACAAAGCACTCGAGGCGTGTAACAGAACATTAGATGTGCAGCATTGGGTAACTTTTTTTGTCGACGCGGTGCTTCAAGCTCAGGAAGATTCTCTACAACTCCTTTCCTTTTTGATCAAAAAGAGCAGAATCTTAACGGAACTTGCAGGACAGCTCAACCCGCGTCAAGAAAAGGCCTTATTGAGGATGTTCGCCGAAGGATTTGAAGGTTTTAAGGGAGGATTAAGTGCTGAGAAGTATATCGCTATTACAAAAGCTTCAAGAGCTACGGCAACACGCGATTTGGTTGACTTAGTTAAAATGGGGGCTTTGGTGAAAACCGGAGAACTTCGCCATACACGTTATTGGTTGAATCTGGAGAGTGAGAGTCTTTAAATCAGGACCAGAACAACTTCAACTTTCGTCCTGATCGTCCTGTCTGTCGTGTGCGTCCTGTTTGTCCTGGTCCTTATTTTTCTTGCGTGAACGAATCGAACACTTTGCCTTCGTGGTTGATAGCCTGGAAGGTGCGTGACGTCGGCGTAAGGGTAATCAAGAAGATATGCCGCTCTGGTAAAGCCTTGTTTATATACCACCGCTCAGCATCCGGTTTACGTGGCTTGGAAACGCCCCATGCCCCATCGCCGAGGTAGATGACGCCGGTAGGATCAATTTGGTTATTTTTGATCGGGTGGGTGCGCTTGAACGTGTGATCGTGGTGTTCGAAAGCAGCATTAAGATGGTATTGCTCGAAGAGCGGAACCCAGTGTTCGCGAATGTCTGCGGACCATTTGAGATCAAAGGGACGGTAGGCTGGGTAGGCAGGCACGTGATAAGAGGCAAATTTATGCAGCGTGTTTTGCCGTTCGGCGAGCGTTTTCTTGAGGAATTCGGTTTGAGTGCCAGTGATCGGATGCGTGTGTTGCGTATCTAGGAGCCATAGCGAGAGGTAATCCCCAAAGTCAAGGACAGTGTACCCCTGTTTGTCAGAGGTGGCAAAGAGGGCGTAGAAGAGCGGCGCGTTGGCAGGGATTTGGTTAAAGTGCCCTTTGACGTCGGTGTTGCCCATGACAGGGAGGAGCGGGATCAGGCGTCCATCGGAGGTAACCATGTCTTGTTGGTAGGCCTGGAGAAAATCCAGCCACCGATGAAGTTTTTCAGGGATGGAGGCGTCTTTTTTGGCCGAATAAGCGATATCACCCCCAAGGACGACGAAGAGCGGATTGTGTTTGGCAGCGAGGCGGCTGATTTCGCGGACCGACTCCATGCTATCGTGATAGATGTCGCCTCCGTCAGCGAAAGTGAGAGGTTCGGTGAGGCGGTCTGGCGCGGTGAGAAATGTGTAAGGGGTAGGATTGTTATTGAGGCGGAACGTATAGACTGTATTGGGTCTGAGGTTGGACAGTTCGGCGGTGTGGATGAGGAATTCGTTATGGCTTTCAGGGAGCTCTTGGTGGGCAGCCGTCACATCTTTCCAGGTAGTAGACCCTTTTTCTTGGTACGATAAGGCGTCATTGGTTTGGGGGGAAGGGGTGATCCAGTGAACGACCATCGTGGTGGAAGGGGAGTGCTGCCAGGTGAGGTAAACCACCGTAGGGGTGGGTGAAGCGGCGTCGGCGGCTTTGTTATGGTTGGTGAAGCACCCTGCAAGGGGGAGAATGAGTAGCGCGAGAAGCAGGGGCCATTTTTTAAATGCGGGCATAAAAATCCTTTTTATGATGAATCTGCGGCTGTTTTAACCAATTTTTCAAGGATGTGATTAGTGCGCGTAATAAACTCGTTTAGATGGTTGGCGTCCATTTCGCGTTGAGAAAGGAGAGCAAGTTGATACACTTCATTGACCATCTCTTTTGCAAGTTCGGGATGTTTGGCGTCCAGTTTTTGGATGGAGGCGAGCAGGCCGCTGTTAGTGTTAACAACAAAGGTGCGTTTCGTCATCATATGCGCTTGCGAGGTGTTTGTCGGATCGATTGAGCGCAAGTATTCTTTGAGGCGGCGTTGGTTTTCGTCGACCATGATGAAGCCGGGCATGGAGTCGGCGGCGAGGCTTTTGGCTTCGATATCGACCTGTTCGTCGTTCAGTTTGCTTTTGATGAACTCGGCGAGTTTTCCGCTTTCGGTTTTTCCTTCGGCATCCAGGATCGATTTTTCACGCGAGGCATCAAGTAAATGTTCATCAATCGCTGCATCAATCCGTTGGAAGGCGGCAGGCGTAATCTTTTTTTCCAAGAAATTGATCAGGTAGTTGTCGACTGGGCTGTTGGCACACAACACTTCAATCCCTTTCTGTTTGTAAACATCGAGCAGGTGGACGTTGTGGCTGGCGTCGCCGGTGTAGAGGACTTTATCTTTCGTTTTTTCTTTATTTTTTTCGAGATACGCTTCGACCGTTTCCCAGTTGCCGTCGGTGGTCTTCCAAATGAGAAACTCTTTGGCGCGGGAATAAAATTTGTCATCTTCGATACAGCCAATTTTGGCAATCAAGGCGACATCCTCCCACGCTTCGATAAATTTTTCCCGGTCATTTTTGTAGAGTGCGGTTAAGCTGTCGCACACTTTTTTGGAGATGTGGCTGGCGAGCTGGCGGACGGTGCGGTCCATTTGAAGATAGCTGCGGGAGACGTTCAGGGGGATATCCGGACTGTCGAGGACGCCGCGCAGCGGCATGAGGTATTCGGGGATGACATCTTTACAATTATCCGAGACGAAGACACGGTTGCAGTAAAGCTGGACCGTATTTTTGTTGAGGTCGAAGTTCCGTTTGATGCGGGGAAAGTAGAGAATCCCTTTTAAGTGGAACGGGTAATCGGCATTGAGATGCACCCAGAATAGGGGGTCTTCTTGCATCGGATAAAGATGACGGTAGAATTCCAGATAATCTTGCGGGGAGCACTCGGAGGGAGTTTTGATCCACAACGGTTCTTTGGGATTGATCCGTTCGGTGCCGAAGTAGACCGGGAAAGGGAGAAAACTGCAATATTGTTTGAGGATGTTTTTGATTTTTGAATGTTCAAGAAATTCATCATTTTCTGCGTCGATGTGCAAAGTGATGTCAGTTCCGCGCTTTGTGCGTGTTCCTGTTTCAATCACATATTCGGACGAGCCGTCGCACGACCAGAATACTGGCTTGGCATCCGGTTTATAGCTCAGGGTGTTGATGTCGACTTTGGCGGCGACCATATAGGCGGAGTAAAATCCCAGCCCGAAATGGCCGATAAATTGGTCTTTTTCGTTTTTGGTTTTGTATTTTTCGACAAACTCTTCGGCACCGGAAAACGCGATTTGCGCAATATATTTTTCCACTTCGTCAGCGGTCATTCCGATCCCTGTATCACTGAAAGTCAGCGTTTTGGCTTCTTTATCGAGGTGGATGTCGATCCGAAGCTCTTCGGAATCTTTGATCTCGCCTTGATCTTGAAGGATGCGCACTTTTTGCAGGGCATCGCATGCGTTCGAGACGAGTTCACGCACAAAGATGTCTTTATCGGAATAGAGCCATTTTTTGATGATCGGAAGGATATTTTCGCTATGGATTTGCAAGTTGCCTGTAGTCATGGGAATCTCTCCAAAAAAAATTAGAATAAAAAAGTGATTATATTGTTTTTCTACCTAAAAGTCAAGGGGTTAGGGGTAGGGGCATAGTCACCCGCAGGGGCAGGGGTAAGGGAAAGTTCATCTTGAACACAATCCTTTGGGAAAGCTATACCTATAACCAACTGATTTTGTGGATCGAACTATGTTAACCTTTCTTACTTTTGCCCAGTTACCCTTTGATATCGACTTTAAACTCGTACTTTATGCGATTGCCGCCTTTATTGCGATTGGTGTGGGATTAGCCGGTCTGATTTTGTTCACAAAGGCTAAATTTGTGAATAAGCAGGACTGTACGGTTAAAATCAATGAAGATCCCGATCTTACCTTTACGATTCCGGGCGGCGGAACCTTATTAACGGCTCTTACGTCACATAAGATCCCGATTCCGTGCCCGTGCGGCGGAAAGGCAACGTGTAAGCAGTGCAAGGTGCAAATTCTGGAAGGAGCGGGCGAGCCGCTTCAAACCGATGTAGATACTTTTTCCAAAAAACAACTCTTGGAAGGGTGGCGTCTGTCGTGCCAGACGAAACTCAAGCATGATTTGCACGTCCATGTGGATGAGCATGCGCTATCGGTGAAAGAGTGGGTTGGAACGGTCGTCAGCAACGAAAATGTCGCCACATTCATTAAAGAACTCGTGGTGATGGTCGACGAAGAAGTTTCTTACCGGTCAGGCGGCTATCTTCAATTTTACGTGCCTCCCTTCAAAACCAATACATCCGATTGGAAAGCGACGATGGATCAACAGTATTGGACCGACTGGGAAAAATTTGGGCTATTCGACAAAGTGATCGACTTCAGCACCCTTAAGGAGGGGGAAGTGGTTCGGGCGTACTCGATGGCGTCTTTTCCCGCAGAGGGAAAAAAACTGATGTTTAACATCCGCATCGCGACACCTCCGCTGGTCGCGGGGAAGATTGCTGAAAATATTCCGTGGGGAATCTGTTCCTCCTATACGTTTTCCCTTAAACCCGGCGACAAAATTAAACTGGCGGGCCCGTACGGAGAATCGTTTATGATCAACGATCAGCGGGAGCTGATCTTCTTGATTGGGGGTGCAGGCTCATCGTTTGGCCGCAGCCATATTCTGCATTTGTTCAACACGGAGAAAACGAAACGCAAGCTGTCAATGTGGTATGGAGCCCGTTCGATTAAAGAGAATATTTATCAAGAAGAGTATGAAAATTTAGCCAAGCAGTTTGCGAATTTTTCTTACCGGTTAGTTCTTTCCGAGCCGCTACCGGAAGATATTGAAAAAGGGTGGCCAGCTAAAGATCCGTTAAAAACGAATTTCTTATTTAGGGCATTTGAACAGGGACAGTTGAAGCATATGCCTGATCCGGAAGAGTGCCTGTATTATGTTTGCGGCCCCCCTATGCATAACAAAAGCGTTTTAAAGCTGTTGGATGATTATGGAGTACCCCGCGAAAATATTATTCTCGACGATTTTGGTAACTAACCATGCGTATTTTGGTGGCTCAAATCAATCCGACTGTCGGAGATCTTGCCGGCAATGCAGAGAAGATCGTTGCCGCCATCAAACGGGGCAAGAGTGAAGACGCTGACCTGGTGCTGTTTCCGGAAATGGCGTTGAGCGGCTACCCGCCTGATGATCTCCTGCTGATGCCATCGTTCATCACCGATGTTGAACAGGCTTTGCGCACGATCACGCCTCATACATTTGGAATTACCGCTGTAGTGGGATTGCCGCGGCACAATCCAGGCATTAAGGAAAAAGCGATCTTTAATAGCGCGGCGGTGATCCGCGATGGGGGGATCGTCAAGTTTCACGATAAAATTTTGCTGCCCACTTATGATGTGTTTGACGAGCGCCGATTTTTTGAGCCAGGCAGTCAGGTCACAACATTTACGCACAACGGCCAGAAAATTGGGATAACGATCTGTGAAGATATTTGGCAGCATAGCGACACGTTGCGTTTTACTTCTTACTATCGCGATCCGGTTCAAGAATTAGCTGAACATCAGCCCGATCTTGTGCTTAACCTCTCCTCTTCTCCCTATAGCTTTGAAAAACCGTACCGGCGCCTAAAAATCTGCGGAAAAGCGGCTGAAACATTGCGGTGTCCGCTGGTCCTCTGCAATCAGGTGGGTGGCGACGACAGCTTAATTTTTGATGGCTATAGTTTTTATGTCGATGTGACCGGAGAGTTACTGGCGCATGCCAAGGGATTTGAAGAGGATTGGATGGTGGTCGACACCGAACAGCATACGCAGCCGGTGCCTTTCCATGATGACAGCATCGGAGATCTTTATCGCGCATTGGTGTTGGGATTAAAAGATTACATGCACAAACAAGGATTTCGCCAGGCTTGCTTAGGCTTATCGGGCGGAATCGATTCAGCGGTGACTGCTTGCTTGGCTGTCGAAGCACTAGGAGCTGAAAACGTTTTAGGTGTGAGCATGCCTTCGCGCTACTCTTCTGAACATAGCCAAACCGATGCTGCAGCCTTAGCCAAGAATTTAGGGATCCGTTACATCACCATCCCGATCGAAAGTGCATTTACAGCGTTGAACGATCTGTTGCAGCCCCATTTTGAGAACAAGCCACCCAACGTGACCGAGGAAAATCTCCAATCCAGAATTAGAGGGATGATCCTAATGTCGTTATCCAACAAGTTGGGACATATTGTCCTGAGTACCGGGAACAAAAGTGAAAGTGCAATGGGGTACACCACCTTGTATGGGGATATGGCTGGCGGATTAGCGGTGATTAGCGATGTGACCAAGATGCAGATCTATGCTCTGGCGCGTTACATCAATCGCAACGAGGAGATCATTCCGGAAAATACAATTGCGAAGCCCCCATCGGCTGAATTGCGGCCGAATCAACTCGATTCGGACACCTTGCCAGAATATTCCATTTTAGATGCCGTGCTGCAAGATTATGTGGAGCTGCATTTGGACGCCGAACACATTGCCAAAAGGCAAAAGATAGATATCAAGTTGGTAAAAGAATTGATCAGAAAAATACATTGCAATGAGTTCAAACGGCGTCAAGCGCCGCCCACTCTGCGCGTGTCCGAAAAATCACTGACCCGCGGCCGTAGCTTCCCCATCGTCCAAAAATGGGTGAAATAAATCCAAACAAGATAGGCGATCCTGCCTATCTTGTTATTTTATGGCTGTAATTAGGCAGTTTCCCAAGAAAAGGGGAGGATCTCTTCAATCTTGTTGGTTGAATGCCTTAACATCATGAGGCGGTCGAAACCGACGGCCACCCCTGAACAATCGGGGAGTCCAGATCTCAGCGCATTAAGGAAATTGTCATCGATCGGCAATTCGTTTTTTCCGATCGCTTTGCGCAACACGTTTTGCTCTCGGAACCGCAGCAATTGTTCATCGGGATTGGTCAGCTCGTGATAGCCGTTGCATAGCTCGATCGAACGGAAATAGATCTCAAAACGCTCAGCCGCCAGCTCATCCCCTTTTTCAATGGTTTTTGCTAGCGCAGCCATGGTAGCAGGATAATGTTTTAAAACAGTTAACTCGTTCTGTCCTAGCTGGGGCTCGATATAGGTTGTCAAAACCATATCCAAGAGGTTGTTTTTGTCAGTCTCCGTTGTTTCTAATCCACGCGCGGCAAGATAATCTCGCAATTGGTTCGGCGTGGCATGCACATAATCGATGCCGCAATACTCTTGGAATGCTTGCCGGTAGGTAATGTACCGCACGGGCATCTCCCCAATGAACAAACGGATGAGCTCCACCGTTTCTTGAATGAGTTCGTCTAATGAAAACCCTAACCGGTACCATTCGATCATCGTGAACTCCGGATTGTGTTTCCGGCTGAGCTCGCCATCACGGAAGACATGCGACAACTGATAGATGTCGCCAATCCCTTCGCTTAATAACCGTTTCATGCAGAATTCAGGTGATGAGTGCATGTAACGGGTTTGCTGCCCTGCATAACAAACGGGAATGAGATCAATATGGGCATCGACCGATGCTGAAGCGCTTAAGATTGGAGTATCCACTTCCAACACTTGCCTGGAACGGAAAAACTCCCGCACCTTGGCTAACATCACCGCGCGGTCGCGGAGAACAGTTAAACGCGGCTGCGCTTTCGAACAGCCGCACATTTTTTTGGAACAGGCAGATTGTGGCATTAGGTATTCACACGCGAAACATATTCACCGGTACGGGTATCGACTTTAACGACTTCCCCTTCATCGATGAAGATCGGGATTTGGATTTTAGCGCCGCTAGCGGTGATTGCCGGCTTCAGGACGCGTCCGGATGCTGTGTCGCCACGCACGCCGGGAGCTGTCTCTACAATTTTCATTTCCATGAATGTCGGCGGTTCAACGGTAATCGGCGATCCTTTATAGAACACCACATCGTAAACTTGGTCTTCGAGCAGCCATTGCTGGTTATCGCCAATCTGTTCGAAATTGACCTTCACTTGTTCAAACGATGTATCATCCATGAAGACAGCGCCATCGGCTTCTTTGTACAGTAAGCGCATATAGGTCTCTTCCACATCGGCTAGATCAATTTTATCGCCTGATTTAAAGGTCCGTTCAATCACACGGCCGGTAACAAGATGCTTCAGCTTAATGCGGTTGAACGCTTGTCCTTTTCCCGGTTTGACAAATTCGTTAAAGACAATGTTGTACGGCTGCCCTTCGAGTTCAACTTTCATGCCGGGTCTGATTTCGTTGGTAGATACTGATGCCATGATGGTATTCCTTAAAAAATTTTTGATTTTTCTAAATAAAGGGCTATTATATCGAATAAGGATCAAAGTTGTCCAGGAGTTGCCTGCTATGTGGCCGAAGAAATATAAAGACTACCCTCCCGATAAACCCTTGATTCACTACCCAGTCGAACCGGGCAAGGGGATCATCGGTTGCGAGATGCATGAGATCAATGGATGGGGCGATCAAGTCCACTATCCCGCTAGCCGGCACCGCCAGCGCAAAGGGGTGGTTGCCAAACTGCTTGCCTATCTGTTCGGAACCGAAAAGGAAACGTTAGAATGACCCAAAAAGGCACCCACACCTGGGATCTTATTTTGCACTATCACCTCTGTCCGCATTGCGGATACATTTTTGAAAGCCGTGCTGACTACCAGTATCGTTTAGGGAGTTATCAGAAAGATTTGGAATGTCCGCGCTGCCACACGCAATTTATGGTTACAAGAAATCGTAAACATCATTTTGGGCCGCTGCTCGGCGGCGACTAACATCATAAAGAAAGTAACAGGATAGGCAGGATCCTGCTTATCCTGTTATGTATTTTGAAATAAAAAAACCTGCAGACCGTAAGGCCTACAGGTTTAAAGTCTATTTCTCGATTAACGAGAGTTCGTCTTAAACTGTCTTTTCTCCGCCTGGTGCTCCTGCTCCAGCTCCTGCGCCTGCTCCTGGTGCTGGCTGAGGGGTGACTTTCGGGAAGAGGTATTGCGAGACTTTATTTGAAACGTACAGTGTGAAGCCCACGAATGTGATTGGCGGGAAGATCACTGCCGAGACGATCGCTGCGCAAAGAGCGCCTTCTTTCATCTGCTCGGTATATTCCAAAATAAAATTGTTAACGATTTTGGCATAGGCATTGTCTTTATTGACGAAGTAACCCAAAACAGCGCCTGAACCGGCTACTAATGGAGTTACGATCGGCATGACGATGAAACTAAGGGCTGGAACTGCAACGAGAGTGATTTTAACAGCGAAGTTGCCGATACGCTCGTTTCTTTCTTCTTTTGATGCGGCTTCTTTAATCGCTGTCAAGTCAGCTTTAACAGAAGCGTATGCCGTTTTGTACTGAGTTTGAGCCCAGACACCAGCGGCTTTGAAATTGATACCCATTACCATGATTAATTCTCCTTATAATGAACATTAACGTTTGTTAAATAATGCGCTAATTAAAACGTAAAATTAATAGGGAATTATAAACAGAGCGTAAATATTGTGTAAAGAGAATAAAATGAAAATTATTTTTATAAATTATACGGGTTTAGTGAGATAGGACACCATGTCTTTTAGGACTGGTGTTCCTTTGAAGAATACTTTGGCATCATCTAACAAATCTTTTAGTTCCTCCACGGTTTGCGGATCCTTGAGCCCCTCTGTCAATTGCTCTTTGAGCGCACGCGCTTCTTCACGGGAGGTGTTTTTCAGGGAAGCACAGAGAGAATAGTCTTCTAAGATTGCTTTCCACTCGGCTGTTTTTGCCGAAGCTTCCTGCAATCTTATTTGCAAGTTCGCGATTTTTTGTTCCTGGTTATGGAGTTTGCTCATGCTGCTGTCAATGACAACGCGGTGTTGCTGGCTCAGGGCTTCCATCATCTCTTGCTTTTCTTTTCGAAGTGCTAGAATTTCCTGATCGATTTTTTTGATGTCTGCTTGAACTTGCTTGCGGCCTTCTTCGTTAAGCATGGTATTTTCTGCTTCTTCTGCATAATCTGAACGCACATCCATCAGATCGCGGATTTTACCATCCAGATCTTCTCTGATAACATCTAAACGCTCATTCCAACTTTGTTGGATTTTGAGTTTCGTCGCTTTCGTCTCTTCTTTGATATGACCAGCATCCCACGTGGAATATTTAATCTCACCTGCTAGCTTGATTTCAGTTAACTTACTCATGCCTTGCATCGCTGTAGCGGAGATGCGCGGATGATTTTTATAGATTAAATAGCCTGCGCCAATGGAGATAGCGACCCCTGCCAGGACAACAGCGCCAATGCCTGTGGCAGAGACCACTGCGGAAGCGCCGACAATCAACGCAATCGCACCCGCAGTGGCCACGGCGCTTGCAGCCAGGGTGGGAATGTTTTGGAGGAGGCTGACTAGATTTTCCTCTTTTTGCTGATTGAGGTTGCGGATTTTCATTTCCAGGACGGCTTTAACGGTTGGATTTTTGGCTTCTGAACGCATCTCTTCAAAACGGGTAATCTCATCGAGGATTTTTGTATGTTTCATCGCATTGTCATAAATGTTTTTTACATTAATGACGATGCCGGCTCCGGCAGTGACTGCTCCGCCCACTCCCGAGCCAACGCTTAGCACCGTCGCTGCGACATGTCCCAGGTGGGGAGCGGCTTGCGTAATGGTTTGTAGAACATTACTAGCGGACCCCACAAATCCGGAAGCAGAGCGGGTGGCGTTTTCGACGAATTTAGCGCGTAGCTCTTGCCCTTTTCGTTCGAGTTCCCTGACTTCACGCGAAAGTGTTTTGATTGTTTGCTGATCTTCGGGAGTCGGATTTTGCTTTTGTTTTAACTGAGCCAACTGCTGTGTTTTTTCGGCTAGCTGATTATTGTTAGCGATGTAAATTTGTGCATCCTGGACAATTGCGATCAGCGAGTTAACCATGCTGACAGCATTGGTGCCCGAGGCGCCTATGAAAGAGCTGGATTGTAAGAGGGTTGACACGACGTGTGCGCGCGCGGTAAGGACGTTGGCGACTTCGCCGGCTCCGGCAGAGGCCACATTAAATACATTGTTGCTTAGTTTAGCACCGAGTTGATAGAGGGTGTTTGTGTTGACTTTGATGTCATCTTTTAAGAGATAAATTTCTCGTTCCAAATTTTTGATCGCTTCGGTGTCTTTGGGAGTTGCCGTGTTGAGTGTGTTGAGCTGATTTTCTTTCTGGGTAAGTAAGAGTTGCTGATTATCTATTTGTGTTTTGACTGTTTTGAAAGCGTTGATGATCACTCCAATTTCACCCGCTTCTAATCCCACGCCCACTCCAGAAAGCCCCACTGTTTCGGCCATGCTGATCTTGCCAGTCAATGCGCTTTCTACGCTCTGCGTCCCTTGGGCTGTCGTGTCCACAACGGTTTCGATCGTAAGGGAGCGCTCCGTTTTTTGTTTTAAAGTGGCTTCATTTTCGGGTGTGGTTAACGGTTTCACGATCGTTTCGGCCACCTTGAGCATCCCTTTTTCTTCTTCAGTATCGATATTCGCCGCGAGCGCGCGATCGGTTGAGGCGGTTAGTGTGTCGACGGCTTTGGAGAGTCCTGCTAGTGGGCTCGTTTTAGCAGGGGCAGCTTCTTCATCGGTTGTGATCCCAGCAGATTGTGTGGGTGTCACATCCGTAAAGAGATGGAATGAAATGTTTGGATTTTCCCCGATGGGTCCTTCAACAGGCATAGGTTTATATCCTATAGAGTTTAGGCGGCTTTAAGGGTTTCTTCAAAGGAGTGGCGGCCGGAGGCAATCGCTTCAAGATTGGGAGCAAACGAGTCGTAGTAGTAGGCGGCTAAGCCGAGGATGCTTTTAATTAAGCCAACGTCGAGTTGTCCGCTCGTCGTGACGAGGGTATAGCGATAGTAGAGCGTATGATCCGGTTCGCTGAGACCGAAGCCGGGGAAAGGGATGGTTTTATTGATCACCATGAGGTAGCGGGCGGTATCGAGAAAGGTTTCGTTTTGATAGGGAAAGGGGAAGGAGAGGTAGAGTGTGAGCACATTTTGATTGTTCTCAGGTTGATTGATGGCTTCGATCCAGATAAGAGCCTGTAGTTGCCTATCTTGATGGTCGTTAGGTAAAATAACCCGGAGATGGATGAAGGAGAATTCAGCCGAGGGATGAACGATTTCGGCAGAAATTCCATCACTAATTAAAGAAGATTTTAATAAAGGAAGGATTGATTCTTGCATAAATCACCCCATACTTTATTTTAATTATATCATAAAATTTAAATTATAAATTATAATTTAGACTTACCTTGTTTTCTTAATAAACTAACTTAAATAACAGATTTTTAAAGGGTTAAGAAAAAGGACC